>NZ_JBHWBS010000001.1:291317-314208 GCF_042735655.1 Streptomyces sp. NPDC059567
CCGGGGCCCCCCCCCCCCCACCGACCCCCCCCCACCCCCCCCGCCCCCCCCCCCCCCCCGGGGGGGGGGGGGGGGGGCGCTTTCCATATCCCCGGTGCGGATTCCCCCCACGGGATCCGGGCCGGGCGTCTGCCGGGTTCAGCAGAAGCTAGGCGGGTCTACGCGGTCTGCCGGGGTACGTACGTACGGGAGGGCCGCTCAAAGCTCCCCGGTGCACGTGCCCCGGCCAACGCTTGCCTGAGACGTCCCCCAAGACATCCCATGAACGTCCCCCAAGACGTTCTTGGCATCGCCCACTTAGACTCGCGAACGGCCCGAATGGTTACCCCTAAATATCTGTGATCTAGGTCTCTTTGTGAAGGTCCTGTGCGTCACGTGTAGGTGAATTCACGTGAACCGCCGAAGTCGCAGGCTGTTTGTCACGACAAAGACGGACGAAAAGGCCATGGCCAGACCGGCGATCATGGGGTTGAGAAGTCCCAGTGCCGCGAGTGGCAGAGCGGCGCAGTTGTAGCCGAAGGCCCAACCCAGGTTCCCCTTGATCGTCGCCAGGGTCCGGCGGGACAAGCGGATGGCGTCCGCCGCCACGCGCAGGTCGCCGCGGACCAGCGTCAGGTCGCTCGCCTCGATGGCCGCGTCCGTGCCGGTGCCCATCGCCAGGCCCAGGTCGGCGGTGGCGAGCGCGGCCGCGTCGTTCACGCCGTCGCCGACCATCGCGACCGTCCGGCCCTCGGCCTGGAGGCGCCGGATCACGTCGACCTTCTCCTGCGGCAGCACCTCGGCGTGGACCTGGTCCGCGTCGATGCCCACCTCGGCCGCGACCGTCTCCGCGACGGCCCGCCCGTCGCCGGTCAGCAGGACCGGTGTCAGGCCGAGGGCGCGCAGCCGGGCCACGGCCTCCGCGCTCGTCTCCTTGACCGCGTCGGCGACCGTGACGGCTCCGCGGGCCCGGCCGTCCCAGGCGACCAGGACGGCGCCGGGCTCCGGCACGCCGGGTACGTCGATGCCCTCGGCCTCAAGGAGGGCCGCGCGGCCGACCAGGACCTGGTGGCCGTCGACCGTGCCGCGCACGCCGAGGCCGGGCACGTTCTCGAAGGCCGTCGGTACGGGGAGTTCGACCGCGGAGTGCCCGAGCCTCTCCGCGGCGCCGGCGGCGACCGCCTGGGCGACCGGGTGCTCGGAGGCATGCTCCAGGGCGCCCGCGAGGCGCAGCAGCTCGGCCTCGTCCTCACCCTCGTACGCGTACACCTTCTGGAGCCGCATCCGGCCGGTGGTGACGGTTCCCGTCTTGTCGAGGACGACGGTGTCGACGCGGCGGGTGGACTCCAGGACCTCGGGGCCCTTGATGAGGATGCCGAGCTGGGCGCCGCGGCCGGTGCCGACCATGAGGGCGGTCGGGGTGGCGAGGCCCAGGGCGCAGGGGCAGGCGATGATCAGTACGGCGACGGCCGCGGTGAACGCGGCCGTGGTGTCCTGGACCACGAACAGCCAGGTCAGCAGGGTGCCGAGGGCGATGAAGAGGACGATCGGCACGAAGACCGCGGAGACCCTGTCGGCGAGGCGCTGGACCTCGGCCTTGCCGTTCTGCGCGTCCTCGACCAGCTTCGCCATGCGGGCGAGCTGGGTGTCCGCTCCGACCCGGGTCGCCTCGACGACGAGCCGGCCGGAGGTGTTCACGAATCCACCGCTCACCGGGTCGCCGGCTGTGACGTCGACCGGGACGGACTCTCCGGTGAGCATGGAGGCGTCGACGGCGGAGGCGCCCTCGGCCACGGTGCCGTCGGTGGCGATCTTCTCCCCGGGCCGTACGACGAACAGCTCGCCGACCCGGAGGGCGGCCACCGGAATCCGTACCTCCGTGCCTCCCCGCAGCACCGCCACGTCCTTGGCGCCCAGCTCCATCAGGGCGTGGAGCGCGGCGCCCGCCTTCCGCTTGGCCCGGGCCTCCAGATAGCGCCCGAGCAGGATGAAGGTGATGACGCCGGCCGCGACCTCCAGATAGATGCTGGAGGCGGCGTCGGCGCGGTCGACGGTCAGGTCGAAGCGGTGGCGCATCCCGGTCATGCCGGCGTCGCCGAGGAACAGGGCCCACAGCGACCAGCCGAAGGCGGCCAGGGTGCCGACCGAGACGAGGGTGTCCATGGTCGCGGCGCCGTGCCGAAGGTTCGTCCAGGCGGCGCGGTGGAAGGGTAGCCCGCCCCAGACGACGACCGGCGCCGCGAGGGTCAGGGACAGCCACTGCCAGGTGTCGAACTGGAGGGACGGGACCATGGCGAGCAGGACGACGGGCGCGGAGAGGAGGGTGGAGACGGTCAGTCGCCGACGGAGCGACGTGAGCTCCGGGGCCTCGTCCCGCACGCTCTCCGGCTCCGTGTCCGTGCCGGTTCCCGGCGTCGGCTCGGGCTCCGGTGGCGGGGGTTCCTCGGCGGTGTACCCCGTCTTGACGACCGTGGCGATCAGGTCGGCGACCTCGACCTCCGGCGGGTGCTCGATCCGCGCCTTCTCCGTCGCGTAGTTGACGGTCGCGGTGACGCCGTCCATGCGGTTGAGCTTCTTCTCGACGCGAGCCGCGCAGGAGGCGCAGGTCATCCCGCCGATGGTCAGCTCGGTGGTGAGGGGGGAGGCGGGACTGGAGGTCATGTGCCGTTCCAAAGGGGAGCAGGGCCGTACCGTCGTAACGGTACGGCCCTGCCGGGTTATGCCGTGGGGTGGTGCGGGCGCCGGGGCCTGCGCCGGGGCCTGCGCCCCGGCCTTCGGGCCTCAGGCCTGGTCGACGAGCTCGTAGCCGGCCTCGTCGACGGCGGCGCGGACGGCGGCCTCGTCGAGCGGGGTCTCGGAGACCACGGTGACCTGGCCGGTCGCGGCCACGGCCGTCACGGAGGAGACGCCGGCGATCTCGGAGATCTCACTGGAGACCGCGCCCTCACAGTGCCCGCAGGTCATTCCCTTGACCTGGTAGACGGTGGTGAGTTCGGTCTTCGTCTCGGCGGTCATGACGGTCTCCTCTTCGAGGGCGGTACTGGTTCAGGCTCGTACTGAAGCACAGATTATACCCCTAGGGGGTATGAAATCCACTCCTGCCCCGCCCGTGCCGCGCGAGCGAACGCGGCCGGGCGGGTGCGGCGTGGTAGATACCCGACATGTCACAATCCGGGACCACGCTGATCCTGATCATGGCGATCGCCGTCCTGGCGCCGCTGCTGGCCTACGGAGTGGGGCGCCGCCTGCCCGTGCCGCTCGTCATCTTCGAGATCCTGCTCGGCATCCTCATCGGTCCCGACGTCCTCGGCTGGGCCCACACGGACGCGCTGATCGACGGCCTCTCGGAGCTCGGCCTCGCGATGCTGATCTTCCTCGCGGGGTACGAGATCGAGTTCGGCAAGGTCCGCGGCGACACCCTCACGCGCTCGGTCTGGGCATGGGTGCTCGCCCTGGCGCTCGGGCTCGGTGCCGGGGTGCTGCTGGGCGGCGGATTCCACGAAGGCGTCTTCATCGGCGTGGCGCTGACCAGCACTGCACTCGGAACCGTCCTGCCGGTGCTGCGGGACGCGGGCGAACTGCACGGCCGGTTCGGCTCGGTGGTGATGGCCTTCGGCGCGGTGGGGGAGTTCGGACCGATCATCGCGATGGCGCTGCTCCTGAGCGGACGCAGCCCGGGGCAGTCGACGGCGCTGCTCGCGGTCTTCGCGGCGCTCACGGCGGCGGCGGTGTTCTGGGCGCTGCGGCCGAGGCCGCCGTGGTTCTCCCGGGTCATCGCCAAGACGCTGCACACCAGTGGCCAGTTCGCGGTGCGCTTCGTCTTCCTGCTGCTCGCCCTGATGCTGGGGGCCTCGCAGGCCCTCGGTCTCGACGTGCTCCTCGGCGCCTTCGCCGCCGGCCTGATCACCCGGCTTGTCCTGACCGGCGCCGCCCCGGAGTCGGGTCCGGCCGTCCTGGAGAAGGTCGAGGCTGTCGGTTTCGGCTTCCTGGTGCCGGTCTTCTTCGTCGTCACCGGTATCGAGTTCGACCTGGCGTCGCTGCTCGACGGCGGGCGGACACTGCTGCTCCTGTCGGTCTTCCTGCTGCTCTTCCTGGTGGTGCGCGGCGGTCCGGTCCTGTTCCTGGCGCCGCGTGACCTCGGCCGCGCGGACCGCGGCGCGCTGGTGCTCTACAGCTCGACGGCCCTGCCGCTCGTCGTCGCGATCACGACCATCGGCGTCGACGGCAAGGCGATGACGGCCGGCGAGGCGGCGGCGCTCGTGGGCGCCGGGATGGTGTCCGTCCTCGTCTTCCCGCTCCTCGCGCTGAAGCTCAGGGCGGGCGCGGGGCGGAAGGCGCCGCCGAGGGAGTCGATCACGGAGTCGGAGTCGTGGTGACCGGGCTCGGGCAGGTGACGTTCGCATCCCCGATGACCGGGTCGAGGTAGCGGTAGAGGGCGGTCTTCAGCTCGGCGATCGTGGCGTCCCGTTCGGGGCCCTCGGGGGCGGCGAGGACCAGCGCGAGGCCGCCCTTGAAGACCGCGAAGGTCATGTCGGCGATGCGTGCGCGATCGTCGGCCGGCAGGTCGGGGAGGTAGTGGCCGAGCAGGTCGCCGACGCGGGCGAGCAGCGAGGCATGCAGCTCGTCGTGCTCCTCCGCGATCTTGCCGGGGACCTCGGAGCCGTGCATCAGGGCGAGGAAGACCGGGTTCTGGCAGTTGAACTCGATCATCGGGTCGAGGACCGCGTCGAGCAGTTCGGGTAGCGGCAGTTCGAAGTTCTCCGGGGTGAACGCCTGGCCGTGGGCCTCGCGCATCTGGTGCAGCAGGCGGTCGCCGAGCTCGACGGCGATCGCCTCCTTGTTGGGGAAGTACTGGTAGAGCGTGCCGGGGGAGACGCTGGCCTCCCGGGCGATCGCATTGGTGCTGGTCGCCGTGTACCCGTTCGCGCAGAAGACGTTCGCGGCGGCCTGGAGCAGCTGCGCGATACGGCGCTCGCCGCGGGCCTGGCGGCGGCGCGGCTTCGGTTCTTCGGACATGGCTGTCCCCAGCTTCCTCAACACGTTTGACAAACGCGAGTGGTCGCTCGCATTTTTGATAAACGCGAGTGATCGCTCGTGTTTGCCAGTCTATGGCAATGGTCGACCCATGGCGCCTACCGGGAAGCGAGCGCTGGGTCACGGTGAAGGGGACACCGCGTCATGGCCGAAGTCAAGAATTCAGGGCCCGCCCGGGGCGGGGGGTGGACCCGGTTCGTGACGGCCAGGCCACGCCTGTCGCTGCTGGTCGCGCTCGTGATCACCGCACTCGCCGTCCTCGCGGGCGGCGGGGTCGCGGACCGGATGGGCAGCGGCGGCTGGGAGGACCCCGACGCCGAATCCACCTATGCGACACAGGTCCTGGAGCGGGAGTTCCCCGCCTCCCAGCCCAATCTGCTCCTCCTGCTCGACGCGGGCGCGGCCGGGGTCGACGACGGCGCCGTCGCCGCCGAAGCCCAGAGGCTGGCGGAGCGGCTCGACGCCGAGCCGGGGGTGAGCGGCGTCGGTTCGTACTGGGGGACCAAGTCCCCCGCCCTGCGCTCCGAGGACGGCAGGCAGGCCGTGATAGCCGCCCGCATCGAGGGCGAGGAGAAGGCGGCGGGCGAGATCCTCCGCAAGATCGCCCCCGAGTACCGGGGCACGCACGGGCCGGTCGAGGTCTCCGTCGGCGGGCCCCTGGCCGTACGGCACGAAATGCAGACGGTCATCCAGGAGGACCTGCTGCGCGCCGAGCTGATCGCCCTGCCGGTGACGCTCGTCCTGCTCGTCATGGTCTTCGGCAGCGCGGTCGCCGCGCTCCTGCCGCTGGGGATCGGCATCGTGGCCATCCTCGGGACGAACGCGGTGCTGCGCGGCATCACGGAGTTCACCGACGTCTCGGTCTTCGCGCAGAACCTCACCACCGCCCTGGGGCTCGGACTCGCCATCGACTACGCCCTGTTCGTGGTCCGCCGATTCCGCGAGGAGCTGGCCGCCGGCGCCGACCCGCAGGCCGCCATCGGCACCACGCTGCGGACGGCCGGGCGGACCGTGCTCTTCTCCGCCCTGACCGTGGCCGTCTCGCTCGCCGCGATGCTCGTCTTCCCGCAGTACTTCCTGCGCTCCTTCGCCTACGCGGGCATCGCGGTGGTGCTGCTCGCCGCGGCGGCCGCCCTGATCCTGCTGCCCGCCGCGCTCCTGCTGCTCGGCGAGCGGGTCAACGCGCTGGACCTGCGGCGGCTGTTCCGGCGGGGGCGGAAGCCCGCGGCCGCAGGGGCCGGCGCCGACGGGGCGGGGAGCGGGTCCGGCTGGGCGCGGACGGCGGCGCTGGTGATGCGCCGTGCGCCGGTGTTCGTCGTGGCCACCACGGCGGGGCTCGTCCTGCTCGGACTGCCCTTCCTGGACGTGAAGTTCGGCACCGCCGACGACCGGCAGCTGCCGGCCACGGCCGAGTCCCGAGTGGTCCAGGACGAGCTGCGGGACGGCTTCCCCGGCAGCCCGGGCAGCGGGCTCACCGTCCTCGCCGAAGGCCGGGCCACGCCCGCGCAGTACGCCGAGTACCGCGAGCGGATCGAGGTCATCGACGGGATCGACCGGGTCGACGGTCCGGTCACCTCCGGCGCCGGGGCGCAGACCCACGCGTACTTCACGGTCGTGCCCGAGGGTGAAGCCGTCGGGTCCACCGCCCAGAGCGTCGTCGGCGAACTGCGCGCGCAGGAAGCACCGTTCGACACCTCGGTGAGCGGAGCGGCCGCCGTTCTCGTCGACTCCAAGGACGCCATAGCCGAGCGGCTGCCCTGGGCGGCGGCGATCATCGTCGTCGTCACCCTGCTTCTGGTCTTCCTGCTCACCGGCAGTGTGCTGATCCCCCTCCAGGCGGTCGTCCTCAACGCACTCAGCCTCACCGCGATGTTCGGAGCGGTCGTCTGGGTCTTCCAGGACGGTCATCTGTCCGGGCTGCTCGGCTTCACACCGACCGGTGACATAGAGACGACCCTTCCGGTGCTGATGTTCTGCGTCGCCTTCGGACTCTCCATGGACTACGGCGTGTTCCTGCTCTCCCGGATCAAGGAGGAGTACGACGCCACCGGCGACCACGAGCACGCGGTGCGATTCGGACTGAGCCGCACGGGCGGGCTGATCACCGCCGCCGCCGTGATCCTCGCCGTCGTGATGGTGGCCATCGGCACCTCCCGGGTCACCAACACCAAGATGCTGGGTCTGGGCGTCGCGCTCGCCGTGCTGATGGACGCGATGGTGGTGCGCAGCCTGCTCGTCCCCTCCGTGATGAAGCTGACGGGGCGGCTGACCTGGTGGGCGCCCGGCCCGCTGCGCCGCTTCCACGACAGGTTCGGCATCAGCGAGGGCGGCGCGGAGACGGCACCGGTCACGGAGCCGGGGCAGGCGCGGATGGCGGAAGAGGAGGACGCGGAGAGGGCGGAGGCGTCGGAAGGCGTGGCCGAGGACGCCCGGGACAAGGAGTCTGTCGGCCGCTAGGTTGGAGGGTCGGATTCCGGTGCGGCGGTGAAGGGCGGGCCCATGAAGGCAGTGGTGTTCGAGCGGTACGGGCAGGAGGCGGAGGTCCGGGACGTGCCGGACCCCACTCCCTCCGCCCACGGTGTGGTCGTCCGGGTCGAGGCGACCGGGCTGTGCCGCAGCGACTGGCACGGCTGGATGGGCCACGACCCCGACATCCTCCTGCCGCACGTGCCCGGGCACGAACTCGCCGGTGTGGTGGAGGCGGTGGGGGCGGACGTCGCCGACTGGAAGCCCGGCGACCGGGTCACCGTGCCCTTCGTCTGCGCCTGCGGGAGCTGTCCGGCCTGCGCGGCCGGGGACCAGCAGGTCTGCGAGCGCCAGACCCAGCCCGGCTTCACCCACTGGGGCTCCTTCGCCCAGTACGTAGCGCTCGACCACGCGGACGTGAACCTGGTGACCGTGCCCGAGGAGCTGTCGTTCGAGACGGCGGCCGGGCTCGGGTGCCGGTTCGCGACCGCGTTCCGGGCGGTGGTCGCCCAGGGGCGGGTCGCGGCGGGCGAGTTCGTGGCCGTGCACGGGTGCGGCGGCGTCGGGCTCTCGGCCGTGATGATCGCGGCGGCCTCCGGGGCGCGGGTGGTCGCCGTCGACGTCTCGCCGAAGGCCCTTGAGCTGGCGCGGGCGTTCGGGGCGGCGGAGTGCGTCGACGCCTCCGCCCTCGCCTCGACGCCCGGCGGGACGGCCGCGGCGGTGCGGGCGCTGACCGGCGGGGGAGCCCATCTCTCGCTCGACGCGCTCGGCTCCCCGGTCACCTGCGCCGCCTCGCTGGAGAGCCTGCGCCGCCGCGGCCGGCACGTCCAGGTCGGGCTGCTCCCCCCGGCTGCCGGGGACCCGGTCGTCCCCATGGCCCGGGTGATCGGTCTTGAGCTGGAGATCCTCGGCAGCCACGGCATGCCCGCCCATGCCTACGGCCCGATGATGGAGATGGTCCGTACGGGCAGCCTGCGCCCCGACCGGCTCGTCACGTCCACCATGCCGCTGGCGGCCGCCCCGGCCGCGCTGGCGGCGATGGGCTCGGCGCCGGGTTCGGGCGTGACGGTCATCCGGCCCTGGCTCTGAGCGCCCCCGGACGGGTCGAGGGCCCCGCACCGGTGTCGGGTGCGGGGCCCTCTGCGGCCCTCGGGGCCGGGGCCCTCGTGCTGCGGCCCCGGGGCCGCAAGCTCGTGCCACGAGATGTGTCACGAGCTCGTACCGGGCGCGAGGTCAGTCGCGGCGGCTCCGGTTGCCCGGGCGGTTGGCCACCCAGGCGTGGATCGTGTCCGAGTACCAGTACGGCTTGCCCGACTCGACGTGATCCGGCGGCGGCAGGAGACCGTGCTTCCGGTAGGAGCGCACGGTGTCCGGCTGCACCTTGATGTGCGCGGCAATGTCCTTGTACGACCAGAGCCTTCGTTCCGTCATGCGGGCACCTCCCTGCGCGCCTCGCAGCGGCGGCGGGGGTGCCGTTCGGGGGAGCTGCAAGGCAAGCGCTGGCGATCACTGAGCCTGTGCCCGTTGAACGACACCCTGTGACGGGAGGAGAGCGGCTGTCGTACGGCTGTGACGGAAAGCCCGCGTAATGGAGATATGTGTGACGACAGCGGGACGGATGTGACGTAAGTGGCGCACGGTCAGATACGTGCGGACCGGCGCGCCTTGCCGTCATCGGGGCGCTCCAGCCCCTATGCCCCGCAGGAGCGCAGAAAGCGGCGGGTGCGGACCGCGATCGGATAGGGCTTGTCGGGATCGCACGGATACATGTCCTGCTCGACGATGGCGAACAGCTCCACGTCCAGGGCCTGCGCCGCGGCCAGGACCGGCTCCAGGGCGGGTACACCTGAGGGTGGCTCGCACATCACACCCCGGGCCACGGCCGGACCGAAAGGCAGCTCGTCCGCGACGACGCCGGCCAGGATCTCCGGATCGACCTGCTTGAGATGCAGATAGCCGATCCGCTCTCCGTAGGTCTCGATCAGCTTGACGCTGTCGCCGCCGCAGTACGCGTAGTGCCCGGTGTCCAGGCAGAGCGCGACCAGGTCGGGATCGGTGGCGTCCAGGAAGCGGGCCACGTTCTCCTCGCTGTCGACATGGGTGTCCGCATGCGGATGGACGACGACGCGCAGGCCGTAGCGCTCCCGGACCTCGTGGCCCAGGCGCTCGGTCAGACCGGTCAGATTCCGCCACTGTTCGGCGGTGAGCCTGCGGTCCTCGAGCACCTCGCCCGTCTTGTCGTCCCGCCAGAAGGAAGGGATGACGACGAGGTGCTCCGCGCCCATCGCCTGGGCCAGGGCCGCGTTCTCGGCGACATGGGCCCAGGTCCTGTCCCAGACGGCGGGGCCGTGGTGCAGCCCGGTGAAGACCGTCCCGGCCGAGACGCGCAGGCCCCGGCGGCCGGTCTCCTCGGCCAGGAGCGCGGGGTCGGTGGGCAGATAGCCGTACGGGCCGAGTTCGATCCACTCGTAACCGGCGCCGGCGACCTCGTCGAGGAAGCGCTGCCAGGGGACCTGCCGGGGATCGTCGGCGAACCAGACGCCCCAGGAGTCGGGCGCGGAGCCGATACGGATACGGGACAGAGGCGACGGCTTCGTCATGAGAGCCACCTTGGCCGCGCCCGGAACGACGCGTCAAGACGCTCGTCCGAATGTAAGGACATAGCGTTGACAGGGTTCGGGGCGGACGGCTAGACCTGGGTGCGGGGCCGAGGCGAGAGGTGGCGCGCGTGGATGCGGAGCCGTACGAGCTGATCACGATGGGGCGTCTCGGCGTGGACCTCTACCCGCTCCGGATCGGGGTTCCGCTCGCCCGGGTGGAGACCTTCGGGAAGTTCCTGGGCGGCTCGCCCGCGAACGTGGCGGTGGCGGCGGCCCGGCTCGGCCGGCGGACGGCCCTCGTGAGCCGGACCGGGGCGGACCCCTTCGGCGCCTATCTGCACGAGGAGCTCCGCGGGTTCGGTGTCGACGACCGGTGGGTGACCGCCGTCGAGGAGTACCCGACGCCGGTCACCTTCTGCGAGATCTTTCCGCCCGACGACTTCCCGATCCACTTCTACCGCCGTCCCCGGGCCCCCGACCTGGAGATCCACCCGCATGAGCTGGACCTCGCGGCGATCCGTTCGGCGCGGGCGTTCTGGGTGACGGGGACCGGGCTGAGCGTCGAGCCCAGCCGGTCGGCGACGCTGGGGGCGCTGCGGGAGCGGGGCGGTGCGGATCCGACCGTTCTCGACCTGGACTGGCGTCCGGTCCTCTGGCCGGACCCGGCCGAGGCACGACCGCTCTACCGCGAGGCCCTGAGCGCGGCCACGGTCGCCGTCGGCAACCTCGACGAGTGCGAGGTCGCGACCGGGGAGCGCGAGCCGCACGCCGCCGCCCGCGCGCTGCTCGCCGCCGGGGTGCGGCTCGCGGTCGTCAAGCAGGGGCCCAAGGGCGTTCTCGCGATGACCGCCGACGGCGAGAGCGCGGAGGCGCCGCCGCTGCCGGTCGAGGTGGTCAACGGGCTCGGTGCGGGCGATGCGTTCGGTGGGGCGCTGTGCCACGGGCTGCTCGCCGGCTGGGACCTCGACCGTACGATCCGCTGGGCCAACGCGGCGGGCGCCATCGTCGCCGGCCGCCTCGCCTGCTCGCCCGCGATGCCGTACGCGGACGAGATCGAGCAGGCCCTCGCGACCGGCACGGGCTCGATCCCGGAGCGCACCCCATGACCGGCCGCCCCGGCGACACCTGGCGCACCCGCGCAGCCCACCGCCGAGCCGGCGGCCCGAGGCCGGACACCGCGCCGTCGCCGACGGGCGCGGAGCCCGGTGCCTCAGGGGCTCCCGCCGAGCGGGCGCCCGGCGCCGCGGCGCGGAGGCCGCCGGGACGCGGCGCGCCGCCGCCTTCGCCCGCGGAGAGCGGTGCCGGGAACGGTGCCTCGTCCGCCGAGCGGGAGCCCCGAGCCTCGGCAGCGGCGCCCGGCGGGACCGGGTCCGTGCCCGCCGCCCCGCACCCCCCGTCCGATCCCCTCCGTCGTGCCGCGCACCCCGCGCCGCCTCGGCGGCTCGCGCGGGGCGGGGCCGGGGTGCCCGGCGTCGGGCTCGAGGCCGTCGATGTCGAGCGGATCGTCGCCCTGCGGGCGCATCATCCCGAGGCCGTCGCCGAGGCGGCCGCGCGGCGGCGGACGCGGGGGTTGTTCCAGGGCGGCGATCGGCTGCTGATCATCGCCGCCGACCATCCCGCCCGTGGTGCGCTGGCCGTCGGGGACCGGCCGTACGCCATGGCCGACCGGGCCGATCTGCTCGCCCGGCTCCGCCTCGCGCTCTCCCGCCCCGGAGTCGACGGCGTCCTCGCCTCCGCCGACATCCTCGACGACCTGCTCCTCCTCGGCGCCCTGGACGGCCGCCTCGCCGTCGGCTCCATGAACAGGGGCGGCCTCGCCGGGGCCGCGTTCGAGCTCGACGACCGGTTCACCGGTCACCGCCCCCAGGACCTCGCCCGGCTCGGCTTCGACGCCGGAAAGCTCCTGCTGCGGATCGATCCCGAGGACCCCGGCTCGCTCTCCACCCTCCACTCCGCCGCCCGCGCCGTCGACGAGATGGCCGGCCTGCGGCTGCCCGTCTTCGTCGAACCCTTCCTCTGCCGCCGCGACCGCGCAGGCCGGCTCCACACCGACCTCTCCGCCGAGGCCGTCATCACCTCCCTCGCCATCGCCTCCGGCCTCGGCGGCACCTCCGCCTACACCTGGCTCAAGGTCCCGGTCACCGAACACCCCGACGACATGGCCCGCGTCATGGAGACCACCACCCTCCCCGCCGTCCTCCTCGGCGGAGACCCCGGCTCCGGCCCGGACGCGCAGGAACTCGCGTACGAGAAATGGCGCGGCGCGCTCCGCCTGCCCACCGTCCGGGGGCTCGTCGTCGGCCGTTCGCTGCTCTATCCCCCGGACGGAGATGTGGCCGGAGCCGTCGATACCGCTGCGAGCCTGCTGCACGACGCGGTAGGAAGGGGTACGCACCACCCATGACCTCTCTCCATCTGCCCGCCGGGACCGCCTCCCACGGGCCGTACGCCCTCCACATCGACCCCGACCGGGCCGGCTGGGGGTACTCCGCACTGCGCGTCCTCGAACTGGGCCCGGGAGACACCCACCTCCTGGACACCGGGGACAGCGAGTGGATCGTGCTTCCGCTGACCGGCGGCTGTACGGTGCACGTCGACGGCCGGAAGCTCCAACTCCTGGGCCGCGAGAGCGTGTTCGGCGGAGTGTCCGACTTCGCGTACGTGCCCCGCGACGCCCGGGTCCAGATCGCCTCCGGCGCAGGAGGCCGCTTCGCTTTGGCAGGAGCGAAGTGCGAGCGACGACTCCCCGCTCGCTACGGCCCCGCGCCGGAGGTACCCGTCGAGGCACGCGGCAGCGGCAACCAGGCCCGTGAGGTACGGAACTTCGCCGCCGCGGACGTCTTCGAGGCCGACCGCCTCATCGCCGTCGAGGTGATCACCCCCGGCGGCAGCTGGTCCTCCTACCCGCCCCACAAGCACGACCGCCACCGCCCCGGCACCGAGTCCGAGCTGGAGGAGATCTACTACTACGAGATCGCCGACGGCGGCCTCGGCTATCAGCGGATCTCCCCCTCTCGGCCCGGCGGCGCCGACCTCGTCGCCGAGGTCCGCAGCGGCGACGCCGTCCTCGTGCCGGACGGCTGGCACGGCCCGTCGATCGCCGAGCCGTCCCACGCCATGTACTACCTGAACGTGATGGCGGGACCAGGACCGGAGAGGGAGTGGAAGATCTGCTTCCACCCCGACCACTCGGAGGGGTACAAGTGAGCACGCTGACCGTCGCGCAGGCCCTGGTGCGGTTCCTCGCCGCGCAGTACACCGAACGCGACGGCGTACGGCACCGGTTGATCGCCGCGACCTGGGGCATCTTCGGTCACGGGAACGTCGCCGGGATCGGCCAGGCCCTCGTCGAGTACGGCGAGGAGATGCCGTACCACCAGGGGCGCAACGAACAGGCCATGGTGCATGCGGCCGTCGGCTACGCGCGCCAGTCGAACCGGCTCTCCACGCACGCCGTCACCACCTCGATCGGCCCCGGTGCCACCAACCTCGTCACCGGCGCCGCGCTCGCCACGATCAACCGGCTGCCCGTCCTGCTGCTGCCCGGCGACGGCTTCGCCACCCGCCCCGCCGACCCCGTCCTCCAGCAGCTCGAAGTCCCGTACGCGGGCGAGGTGTCGGTCAACGACTGCCTGCGGCCCGTGTCGAAGTACTTCGACCGGATCACCCGCCCCGAGGCGCTGATCCCGGCCGCGCTCGCCGCCGTGCGGGTCCTCGCCGACCCCGTCGAGACCGGCGCGGTCACGCTCGCGCTGCCGCAGGACGTCCAGGCGGAGGCGTACGACTGGCCGGAGGAGTTCTTCGCCGAGCGGACGTGGACGGTCCGAAGGCCCCGCCCCGACACGGCCGAACTCGAAGCCGCCGTCGAAGCGATCGGAGTCGCGCGGCGTCCACTGATCATCGCCGGCGGCGGGGTCCGGTACAGCGGGGCCGAGGGCGCCCTGCGCACCTTCGCCGAGCGGACCCGCATCCCCGTCGCCACCACCCAGGCCGGCAAGGGCGTCCTGCCGTACGACCACGACTGCGAGACCGGCGGCATCGGCCACACCGGCAGCTCCACCGCAAACGAGCTGGCCCGGACCAGCGATCTGGTCATCGGGGTCGGCACCCGCTACACCGACTTCACCACCGCCTCCGGGACCCTCTTCCCCGACGGCGTCCGCTTCCTCAACCTCAACATCACCGGCTTCGACGCCCACAAGCAGGCCGCGCTGCCGCTCGTCGCCGACGCCCGCGAGGGGCTGACCGCGCTCACCGAGGCGCTCGGCGACCACCGGCGGGAGCCGGCCGACTGGGGCTCCTCGAAGCAGGACTGGCAGGAGCGGGTCGACAGCGCCTACGCCGTCCCCGACGAGAACGCCCGGCCGACCCAGCCGCAGGTCCTCGGCGTCCTCGACACTCTGGTCACCGAGGACGACATCCTGATCAACGCGGCCGGCTCGCTCCCCGGCGATCTCCACAAGCTCTGGCGGGCCCGGTCGACCGACCAGTACCACGTCGAGTACGGGTACTCGTGCATGGGCTACGAGATCCCGGCGGCGATCGGGGTCGCGCTCGCCGCGCCCGGGCGGCCGGTCTGGGCGCTCGTCGGAGACGGTACGTATCTGATGAATCCGACCGAAATCGTCACGGCCGTGCAGGAGGGACTCCCCATCAAGGTGGTCATCCTGCAGAACCACGGGTACGCCTCCATCGGCGGGCTCTCCGAGTCCGTCGGCGGTGAGCGGTACGGCACCGCGTACCGCTTCCGGGACCCGGACGGGCGGTTCACCGGCGCGCCGCTCCCCGTCGACCTGGCCGCCAACGCGGCCTCCCTCGGAATGCGGGTGCTGACCGCCCGCACCGTACGTGACCTGCGGGAAGCCCTCGCCGGCGCCCGGACGTCGACCGTTCCCACATGTGTCTATGTCGAGACCGAAACGGCAGACACAGTGTCGGGCCCGCCCCCCGCCCAGGCATGGTGGGATGTGCCCGTGGCCGAGACCTCGACCCGCCCGTCGGCGGTCAAGGCCCGGGAGGAGTACGACCGGCACGTCACCGCCCGACGCCGCCATCTCTGAAGGAGTAGTTCGTCATGACGAAGACCGTCAACCACTGGATCGGTGGCAAGACCGTCGAGGGCACGTCGGGCAACTGGGGCCCGGTCACCGACCCGGCCACCGGTGCCGTGACCACGAAGGTCGCCCTGGCCTCGGTCGACGAGGTCGACGCGGCCGTGGCCGCCGCGAAGACCGCGTTCGAGACCTGGGGCACGGCGTCGCTCGCGCAGCGCACCACGATCCTGTTCAAGTTCCGCGCGCTGCTCGACGCCAACCGGGACGCGATCGCCGAGCTGATCACGGCCGAGCACGGCAAGGTCCACTCGGACGCGCTTGGCGAGGTCGCCCGCGGTCTGGAGATCGTCGACCTGGCCTGCGGCATCACCACCCAGCTCAAGGGCGAGCTGTCCACCCAGGTGTCGAACCGGGTGGACGTGGCCGCGATCCGCCAGCCGGTGGGTGTGGTGGCCGGCATCACGCCGTTCAACTTCCCGGCCATGGTGCCGATGTGGATGTTCCCGCTCGCCATCGCGTGCGGCAACACCTTCATCCTCAAGCCGAGCGAGAAGGACCCCTCGCCGTCGCTGAAGATCGCGGAGCTGCTCGCCGAGGCGGGCCTGCCGGACGGTGTCTTCAACGTCGTCCACGGCGACAAGGTGGCCGTGGACCGCCTCCTGGAGCACCCGGACGTCACGGCGGTCTCCTTCGTCGGCTCCACGCCCATCGCCCGCTACATCCACACCACCGCCTCCGCCAAGGGCAAGCGCGTCCAGGCGCTCGGCGGCGCGAAGAACCACATGCTGGTGCTGCCGGACGCGGACCTGGACGCGGCCGCGGACGCGGCGGTCTCGGCGGCGTACGGCTCGGCCGGCGAGCGCTGCATGGCGATCTCGGCGGTCGTCGCGGTCGGCGCGATCGGCGACGAGCTGGTGCAGAAGATCCGTGAGCGCGCCGAGAAGATCAAGATCGGCCCCGGCAACGACCCGACCTCCGAGATGGGCCCGCTCATCACGGCCGTCCACCGCGACAAGGTCGCCTCGTACGTGAAGGGCGCGGCCGACGAGGGCTGCGAGGTCGTGCTCGACGGCACCGGCTACACGGTGGACGGCTTCGAGGACGGCCACTGGATCGGCCTGTCGCTCCTGGACCACGTGCCGACGACCGCGAAGGCGTACCAGGACGAGATCTTCGGCCCGGTGCTGTGCGTGCTGCGCACCGAGACGTACGAGGAGGGCGTCGCCCTCATCAACGCCTCGCCGTTCGGCAACGGCACCGCGATTTTCACCCGCGACGGCGGCGCGGCCCGCCGCTTCCAGCTGGAGATCCAGGCGGGCATGGTCGGCGTGAACGTGCCGATCCCGGTGCCGGTGGGCTACCACTCCTTCGGTGGCTGGAAGGACTCGCTCTTCGGCGACCACCACATCTACGGCAACGACGGCGTCCACTTCTACACCCGCGGCAAGGTCGTCACCACCCGCTGGCCGGACCCGTCCGACGCCCCCGCCGGCGTGGACCTGGGCTTCCCGCGCAACCACTGACCGACCCGTAAAACGACTGGCCCCCAGGGCGCGCGACGACGCACCCTGGGGGCCATGTCCGTTGATCCACCGAAGTACCAGATCCGCGCCCTGCACACCGAGTCGACGGTGACCGTCTACCAGGCGTACGCCCCGTCCATCGGCCTCCCGGCGGCCCGCGAGGGCCGGTTCCCGCCCGCCTGGAAGCGGGACCGGATGACGTGGATCAAGCCCTCGTTCCTGTGGATGATGTACCGCTGCGGCTGGGGCCTGAAGGAGGGCCAGCAGACGGTCCTCGCGGTCGAGATCACCCGCGAGGGCTTCGAATGGGCCCTGAGCAACGCCTGCCTGTCGCACTACGACCGCGACGTCCACCCCGACCAGACCACCTGGAAGCGCGATCTGCGCCGGTCCCCGGCCCGCGTCCAGTGGGACCCCGAACGGAACCTGCGGCTCGCCGCCCTCCCGCACCGCTCCCTCCAACTCGGCCTCACGGGCGAGGCGTCCCGCCGCTACGCGGACGAATGGACCGTCGCCGTACGGGACGTCACACCACTGGCGCACGAGATCCACGCGCTGGTGCGGGAGGGGCGGCTGGACGAGGCGCGCACGCGGATGCCCGAGGAGCGGCCGTACCGGGCGGGCACGGAGCTCCTCGGGCATCTGGTCGGCTAGCGGGCCGCGCCTAGAAGATCGAGTGCAGCAGCTTGTTCGGGGAACCCGACAGGGGGTTCTGGACCTTGCCGGCGGTGGCGTTGTTCACCAGCGCGGTGCTCACCTGGGCCGGGGTGGCCGTCGGGTGGGTCGCGAGGTAGAGGGCGGCCACGCCCGCGGTGTGCGGGGTCGCCATCGACGTGCCCGAGATGGTGTTCGCCGCCGTGTCGTTGTCCTTCCACGCCGACGTGATGGACACGCCCGGGGCGAACAGGTCCACGCACGTGCCGTAGTTGGAGAAGGACGCCCGCTTGTCGGCGGAGTCCGTCGCGCCGACCGTGATCGCCTCGGGGACCCGAGCCGGGGAGTAGTTGCAGGCCCGGGCCGGCAGCCCGAGGATGTTGCCGTTGCCCGCGGCGACCGCGTACGTGACGCCCGAGGCGATCGAACGCTTCACCGCGTCGTCCAGCGAGGCGTTCACCCCGCCGCCCAGGCTCATGTTGGCGACGGCCGGCTTGACCGCGTTGGCCGTGACCCAGTCGACTCCGGCGATCACGCCGGCCGTGGAGCCGGAGCCGTTGCAGTCCAGGACGCGTACCGCCACCAGCTTCGCGCCCTTGGCGACGCCGTACTTCGCGCCGCCGACCGTGCCGGCGACGTGCGTGCCGTGGCCCTGGCAGTCCTGGCCGTTCTGACCGCCGCCGACGGTGTCCGTGCCCACCCTCGCCCGGCCGCCGAACTCGCTGTGCGAGGTGCGGATTCCGGTGTCGATGATGTACGCGGTGACGTTCGACGCCGTCGTGTCGGAGGTGTACGTCGTCGACAGCGGCAGGTTCCGCTGGTCGATCCGGTCCAGACCCCAGGTGGCGCCGGTCTGCGTGTCGGCGACCCGGACGGTCGCGTTCTGCTCGACGTACGCCACCCGAGGGTCGGCGGCCAGGGCCTCGGCCCTGGACTGGGACATCGAGGTCGAGAAGCCCTTGAGGACGGTGGTGTACTCGTGCTTCGGCTTCACACCCAGATCGGCGGCGCGCGTCGAGCCGTCCTTGAGGACGACGATCCAGCTGTTCTCGATCGCGAGGGAGGCCGGGGCGAGCCGGAGGTCCCCGATCGGGGCGCCCTGGGCGGTGGGGGAGACGGCGAACTGCAGGCCGGCGGCGAGCGCGAGGACGGGGACGATCGCCATGGCGCGGCGAGGTATTCGGGTCATGTGGTGGGGCACCTGAACCTTTCGTGGGCCGGGTTACCGGCAGGTACGGGCGGTTGGTGCGCCACAGAGTCTCGTGTCGGCATGTGACGTACAAGAGGTCGTCCGGTCCCCTCACCGGTCCTTCACGCCGAAACCCCACGTCAGCATCGTGAACTCACCGTCGTCCCGCGCCCCCGTCGACCGGTACGTCGCGAGCGCCGGCTCGTTGTCCGTGTCCACGCCGACCCACGCGTCGTAACAGCCGCGCGCCCGCGCCTCGGTCACCAGCGCCCGTGTCAGCGCCCGGCCGATGCCCCGGCGCCGATACGTCTCGTCCACCGACAGCTCGTACAGACACATCTCCACCCCCTTGTCCGGGTGGAGCATCTCGATCCCGGAGACCAGACCGGCCGGGAACCCGCCCTCCGCGTACGCGATCAGCATCAGATGCCCGGGCGCGGCCAGGAACCGCTCCGCCCACGCCTCGCGCGGCGGATCGTCATAGAGGTGCGCCGCGGCCATCAGCTCGGCCACCGTCGTCGCCCGTCGGATCTCCATCCCCGGCCCTCCCCTTCGAGGGCTCGGCTCGCCCCCGGGCGCCCGCGGCACCCTTCGGCTCACCCGCCCCGGATCGCGGCGCGCATACCGCGCCTGGTGTACGCGACCGTAGTCCGGTACGACTCCAGGAGGCCCGCGATTTCCGCCCCGGGGCAGCCGTGTCCCACAGGCTGTCCGCCTACGCTCGTGGACATGCAGCTCCGACTTCCCCGGTGGGCCGCGGTCACCGCCGCCCTCGCCGTGCTCACGGGCGCCGGCACCTGGACCGCCGTCGCCACGGACGAACCCCCACCCGTGGACCGCGCGGACCAGGTGCTCGACATGCCCGGGGCACGGATCGACACCTCCTACTACACCGCCGGCGGTGCCGAGAAGCGGCCCGCCGTCCTCCTCGGGCACGGCTTCGGCGGCTCCAAGGACGACGTCCGCGCCCAGGCCGAGAAACTCGCCCGCGACGGATACGCCGTGCTGACCTGGTCGGCGCGCGGATTCGGCGCCTCCACCGGGCAGATCGGACTCAACGACCCCGCCCACGAGGTCAAGGACGTCCAGCGGCTCATCGACTGGCTCGCCAAGCGGCCCGAGGTCCTGCTCGACAAGGACGGCGACCCGCGCGTCGGCGTCACCGGCGCCTCCTACGGCGGCGCGGTCTCGCTGCTCGCCGCCGGGTACGACACCCGCGTCGACGCGATCGCGCCCCAGATCACGTACTGGAACCTCGCCGACGCCCTCTTCCCGAACGGCGTCTTCAAGAAGCTCTGGGCGGGCATCTTCTTCTCCGCCGGCAACCAGCCGAACGGCGGAAACCGGCAGCCCGCCGGCGACCAGCCCGGCGCGAGCGGTCCCTGCGGACGCTTCACGCCCGAACTCTGCTCCCTCTACCAGCGCGTCGCCGTCTCCGGACGGCCCGACGCCGCCGCCCGCACGCTCCTGGAGGCCCGCAGCCCCTCCGCCGTCGGCGGCAGGATCAAGGTCCCCGCCCTGATCGTCCAGGGCCAGACCGACTCCCTCTTCCCGCTCGGCCACGCCGACGCCATGGCGAAGGCGATCAGCGCCAACGGCGCGCCCGTCGCCGTCGACTGGATCGCGGGCGGCCACGACGGCGGCAACCGCGAGACCGAACGCGTCGAGGCCCGGATCAGCGGCTGGTTCGACCGTCACCTCAAGCAGGACCAGGGCGCCGACACCGGTCCCGCGTTCCGCGTCAGCCGCGCCGGAGGAGTCGACTCCACCGACGGGCAGGCGCAGCTGCGCGGCGCGAGCTCCGACCGCTACTCCGGGCTCTCCGGCGACGCGGGGGACGCGCTGTCCCTGCCGCTGGAAGGCGGCCGTCCGCAGTCCTTCGCCAACCCGGCCGGCGCGGGCCCGCCCGCCATCTCCGCGGTCCCCGGCGTCGGCGGCGGGCTCTCCCAGCTCTCCTCCCTCGGCGTCGGGCTCTCCCTCGACTTCCCCGGCCAGTACGCCCGGTTCGAGGCGGAGCCACTGGCCGAGCCGGTACGGATCACGGGCTCGCCGGCCGTCCGCGTCAAGGTCACCTCGGACAGCGCGGACGGTTCCGCCGTGCTGTTCGCCAAGGTGTACGACGTCGGCCCGGACGGACGACAGCAGGTGCTGCCCGCCCAACTGGTCACCCCCGTCCGCGTCGAGGAGGCAGGGAAGGGCCGGAGCGTCGAGCTGACGCTGCCCGCGATCGACCACGAGGTCGAGGCCGGCCACCGGCTGGCGCTGGTGCTCTCCGCCACCGACCTCGGCTACGCCTCCCCGGCCGCGCCGGCCGGCTACACCGTCGCCGTGGAGGGCCCGCTGACGGTCCCCACCGCGCCCGCCGTGGACACCCAGGCGGCCGCGATGCCCTGGTGGGTGTGGGGCCTGCCGCTCGCCGGAGCGCTGATCGCCGGCACACTGCTGCTCACCGCGCGGCGCCGGACCGCGGCCCCCGCCCCGGACCCCGCACTCGCCGCCGTACCGCTGCAGATCACCGGGCTGACGAAGAAGTACGCCAAGTCCTCCGACCGGTACGCGGTACGGGATCTGTCCTTCCGCGTCGAACAGGGGCAGGTCCTCGGTCTGCTCGGGCCCAACGGCGCCGGCAAGACCACCACCCTGCGGATGCTCATGGGTCTGATCGGCCCCGACGACGGGGAGATCCGGGTCTTCGGCCAGGCCATCCGGCCCGGCGCCCCGGTGCTCTCCCGGGTCGGCGCCTTCGTCGAGGGTGCGGGCTTCCTGCCGCATCTGTCCGGCCGGGACAACCTGGAGCTGTACTGGAAGGCCACCGGCCGCCCCGCCGAGGACGCACACATCGAGGAGGCCCTGGAGATCGCCGGTCTCGGTGACGCGCTCGCCCGCGCCGTACGGACGTACTCGCAGGGCATGAGGCAGCGGCTCGCCATCGCACAGGCCATGCTCGGCCTGCCGGATCTGCTGATCCTCGACGAACCGACCAACGGACTCGACCCGCCACAGATCCGCGAGATGCGGGACGTGATGATCCGGTACGCCGCCGAGGGCCGGACCGTCATCGTCTCCAGCCACCTCCTCTCGGAGGTCGAGCAGTCCTGCACCCATCTCGTGGTGATGGACCGCGGGCAGCTCGTGCAGGCCGGGCCCGTCGGCGAGATCACCGGCGCGGGGGACACCCTGCTCGTGACGCTCGGGGACACCGTCCCGGACCCGCTCGTCGAGAAGATCGACGCGCTACCCGGGATCGGCTCGGCCGCACGGACCGAGGGCGGGCTGCTCGTCCGCCTCGACGGGGCCGACGCGACCGCGCTGATCGGCGAACTCGTCCGCCTGGACGTGCCCGTGACCGGTGTGGGTCCGCACCGGCGCCTCGAGGACGCGTTCCTGACCCTGATCGGAGGAGGATCCGCATGAGCACGACCGCGGAACTGGTGGAGACCGCACCCGGCTACCGGGCGCGGCACACCCTGCCGCTGCGCGTCGAGGCCGTACGGCAGCTCAAGCGGCGCCGCACGCTGGTCATGGGAGCGGTGCTCGCCGCCCTGCCGTTCGTCCTGATCATCGCCTTCGCGATCGGCGGGGGCCCGGACGGCAACGGGAACGGCCGGATCACGCTGATGGACACGGCGACGGCGTCGGCAGCGAACTTCGCCGCGACCTGTCTCTTCGTCTCCGCCGGCTTCCTGCTCGTGGTCCCGGTCGCGCTGTTCTGCGGGGACACCGTGGCCTCGGAGGCGAGCTGGTCGTCGCTGCGCTATCTGCTGGCCGCGCCCGTCCCCCGGGCCCGGCTGCTCTGGTCCAAGCTGGCCGTGGCGCTCGGCTTCAGCGCGGCCGCGATGGTGCTGCTGCCGCTGGTCGCGCTCGCCGCGGGCACGGTCGCCTACGGCTGGGGGCCCCTGCGGCTCCCCACCGGCGGCGCCCTTCCCGCGGCCGAGACCCTGCCCCGGCTGGCTCTGGCCGTCGCGTTCATCTTCGTCTCCCAACTGGTCACGGCCGGGCTCGCGTTCTGGCTCTCCACCCGGACCGACGCCCCGCTGGGCGCCGTCGGTGGAGCGGTCGGACTGACGATCATCGGCAACGTCCTGGACGCCGTCACGGCGCTCGGCTCCTGGCGCGACTTCCTGCCCGCGCACTGGCAGTTCGCCTGGGCGGACGCGCTCCAACCGCAGTTGGAGTGGGGAGGGATGGCCAAGGGCGCGGCGATCTCGGTGACGTACGCGCTGATCCTGTTCGCGCTGGCCTTCCGGGGCTTCGCGCGCAAGGACATCGTGTCCTGATCCCCGGCACAGCACCCTGGACACGGCCACTCGTGTCACAACCACCCCCTTCGAGGGGGGGGGGGGGGCGCGCCGCGCCGGGGGGGCGGGGGGCGCGGCGCGGCAAGACGCGCCG
>NZ_JBHWBS010000001.1:314218-322230 GCF_042735655.1 Streptomyces sp. NPDC059567
ACCCTCACACCCCCCCCCCCCCGCCCCCCGCGCCCCCCCCCCCCCCCCCCCGGGCCTCGTCGTGCCAAGGGCATGCAACAGCTCGCCGACCCGGCGGCTGTAGGTCCGGCCGGACATGCCGAGGCGGGCGGCGGCCGTCTCGTCCGTGAGGCCGGCGAGGAGCGCTTCGAGGACCGGGCGGAGCTGGGGAGGGAGCTCGCGCGGCGGGTCGGTGGCGCCGGCCAGGTCCTCGCCGGCGTCCCAACTGACGTGATGGGCGCGGACCAGGGCCTGCACGACGACCGGGTCGCGGATCAGCAGCAGCCCGTTGTACAGCAGCTCCAGATCGAGCGGGACCGCCGCCACCGTACGGTCGACGACGATCATCTTGAACGGGATCGAGTCCGTGAGACGCGCCCGCCCCGGGCCCCCGACCGCGCCCGCCACATGGGGCAGGGCGTGCCGCGGCACGATCCGTCTGACCTCCGGCGCCCGCTCCGCCGCGGCCCGCATGCACGCTCCTGCCAGCTCCAGGAACGGCTCGGGGATCGCACGGCCCGCGGAGGCGGCCGGGTCGTCGAAGGTCAGCAGCTCGTGCCGCGTCGAGGCGGCGAGCCCGGCCAGCGCGGCGCTGATCCGCCGCGTGCCGCGGACGGGGCGCCCCGCAGGCCGCTGCGCCTCGGGCACGGCCCTGTTCATCGCCGATCGCGCGAGCATCACGGAGCCCGCAGTCTCTGCCACCGCTGACCACCCCCGCCCGATCGGTGTGCCACTCCATGTACGCATGTGACTGCACACGGTGACAACCCCTGTTGAGAAGGATGGCGAGTCCATGCCACGGGAGGTCGCCCCGGCCGCCGTTGCCGCATTGAGATCCATCCGCAACTCCTTCGTCTGCTCCTTTCGGCCTCCTCGGACGTCACATTCACAAGTGCTCGAACTTGAGGGGGAGATGACGTGAAGCGACGCCACAGGGCGCGGCTCGCCGCCGGGATCCTGGCCGCCGGGCTGATCCTGACCGGGTGCGCGGCCGGAGAGAACAGCCAACGGAGCGCGGACCGGAGCGGGGGCGGCTACCGCGCCCCGGACGCACGGCAGGACGCCGGCCCCGACGCACGGCAGGACGACGCCCCCGAGGGCGAGCAGCGCTCCCGGCCGCCCGCCGACTGGCTCTCCACCTTCGCTCTGGACGTGGACACGGCCTCGTACGGCTACGCCCGCCGCACGCTCTCCGAGGGCCGGCTGCCCGACCCGACGTCCGTCCGGCCCGAGGAGTTCGTCAACAGCTTCCGGCCGGACTATCCGCGGCCCGAGGGCGACGGCTTCAGCGTGACGATCGACGGGGCGAGGACCGGGGACGACGACTGGTCGCTCGTCCGGGTCGGGCTCGCCACCGCCGCCGCGGACCGCAAGGGCGAACGCCCGCCCGCCGCCCTGACCTTCGTCGTCGACATCTCCGGCTCGATGGCCGAGACCGGCCGGCTCGACCTGGTCAAGGAGTCCCTCTCCATCCTCACCGACGAGCTCCGCGACGACGACTCGGTCGCGCTCGTCACCTTCAGCGACGAGGCCGAGACCCGGCTGCCCATGACGAAGGTCCAGGGACAGCGGGAGCGGATCCACGGCATCGTCGACGAGCTGAGGACCACCTCGTCGACCAACGTGGAGGCGGGGGTGCGCACCGGCTACGACGTCGCCGTCGAGGGGCATCGCGAGGGTGCCACCAACCGGGTCGTGCTCCTCTCCGACGCCCTCGCCAACACCGGGGACACCGACGCCCGGTCGATCCTCGACCGGATCGACAAGGAGCGCAGGGAGTACGGGATCACCCTCTTCGGCGTCGGCGTCGGAAGCGACTACGGCGACGCGTTCATGGAACAGCTGGCCGACAAGGGCGACGGGCACACCACGTACGTCTCCACCACCGAGCAGGCCCGCAAGGTCTTCGTGGACCAGCTGCCCACGAACATCGAGCTGCGTGCCCGTGACGCCAAGGCGCAGGTCGCCTTCGACCCGAAGACCGTCGAGCGGTTCCGGCTGATCGGCTACGAGAACCGGGAGGTCGCCGACGAGGACTTCCGCAACGACAAGGTCGACGGCGGCGAGGTGGGGGCGGGACACACCGTCACCGCGCTGTACGCGGTGAAGACCCGGCCCGGCCGCAGCGGTCCGCTGGCCACGGCCACGGTCCGCTGGCTCGACCCGAAGAACCGCGCCCCGCACGAGAACACCGGGAGCGTCGGGACGAGCGCGCTCACCTCCTCGCTCTGGGCCCCCGGTCACGACAGCCTCCAGCTGACCGCCGTCAGCGCCTACTTCGCCGACCGGCTGCGGGGCGGCGATCTGCCGGGCGCACCGAAGCTCACCGAGCTCGCGGAGCGTTCGGGGGCGATCGCGGACCGGTCGGGTTCGAAGGTGGTGCGGGAGCTGACCGAGGCGATCCGGCAGGCGGACAAGCTGCTGGCGAGGGACGGCGACGCGGAATCGGGTGATCCGTACTCCGGCTGATCCACAACTGCTGCGCGGTGGCCGTGGATCCCGCCATGATGGGGCCATGGCCACCCTGCTGCTCGCCCTCGCCGTCGGTTCCACCGGCCTCTACGCCGGGTTCATGCTGATCTTCATGACCGGGATCATGCCCGCCCTCGCCCGGCTCGGGGACGCGGAGTTCGTCGACGCGATGCGGCGGATCAACGAGTACGTTCCCAAGCCGGTGTTCCTGATCGTGTTCCTGGGAGTCGTGGCCTTCCCGGTCGCCGCGTTCTTCGTCCCGGTCGACGGGCGCTCCGACACCCAGAAGTGGCTGGTCCTGGCGGGTCTCGTGTGCGCCGTGGTCAACCACCTGATCACGATGGGCGGCAACGTTCCGCTGAACAACGCGCTGGCCGCCTCGGAGCGGACGGGGGTGGATCCGTCCGCGGTCCGGGCGGCCTTCGAGAAGCGCTGGAACGCCTTCCACGCGGTCCGTACGGTGCTGATCACCGCCGCGTTCGGGCTGCTGATCGCCGCGTCCCTGAACTGATCGGGTCAGGAGGGCAGTCCCGCGACCGTGGTGATGGCGGTGAAGAGGATCTCGTCGTCCTGTCGGCCGGTCACCCGGATCAGTCGTTCCGGGCTGCCCGGGTAGTCCACGGCCGGCTCGGTCTCGATCCAGCAGGGGCTGCCGAACTCGGCGTACCGGTGGAAGGTGGAGTCCATCGCCACCGGCAGCACCGGCCGGCCGACGGGCGTCAGGGACTGCACGGCCTGGCGGGCCGCCTCCAGAAGGACCATGCCGGGGATGTGGTCGCCGGGGTGGTCGAAGAGGACGGGATGGCGGGTGTCGACCCGCAGCTGCCAGCGGTCGGCGCGCTCGGTCGGGGTGAGCACGACGTCGAACTCGTCGGTCCGGCCGACGGACCGCGGCTCCACGGGCGCGGTGGGCGGCTCCTGGGCGGTCGCGGGCTCGGCGAGGCGGTCGGCGCGCAGCCGGCGGTAGACCTCGGGGCTGGTGCAGGTGTAGCGGGCGTTGCCGGTGGCGAGCGTCCGGCCCTGCTCGCTGATCACGACCTCGTAGCTCAGCCCGGCCAGCCGGCCGGCGCGACGGCGGATGTCGGTGCAGGTGACGTCGAGGCGCAGATCGGCGGGGGCCCCGCCGACGGGCAGCAGTAAGGGCATCACGCGGTAGTTGAGCTCCCACATCAGGAACTGGTGGCCCAGCGGCACGTCGAAGCCGGCGTGGGCGAGCAGCGCACCCACCTGACGGATCGTTTCGGCGGCCAGCATCGGGTCGTAGTGCGAGCCACCGACCGGACCGAAGAAGGAGTGCCCGCGAGGCCACTGGCCGCCGAGGGTGAAGTGCGCCTCGTCCGTACGGGACCAATCGGCGGTGAGGAAGACCTCGGCGAGCGCGGCCCGGTGAACGTACTCACGGGGAGCCGTCGTGGTGAGCCCCCGGAAGGCTTCCGTGTCCACGATGTCGGTCGGGGCGGACGTCTGCAGCATGAGATCCCTCTACTAGGGGCCTACTAAGGAGATTCGGGCGACCAGCACCGGGGAAGTTACGAACTCCTCGGTACGTTTCGCAAGGGTGCGGGTACGGTTCTGTCAGGTCGATGCGGGGAAAGGGGGGAGGGCCTTCGAGTCTGCTCGCATTCAACGACGCCTGTCAGAACGGCAGATGTCCGACTCATGAGACCCGAGGGTTCACGAGTGAGGTGGCTTCGGGTATCTTCCAGCTGCCGGAAATCTGTACCGCCAGGTTTGTTTCTCGGACATCCGAGACGCCGGTTCGGGTGGTCGCGTCATGATTCACGCGATTCGTTCCGATATGCCCGGCCCGCCGATCGGCTGTCCCTTGGAGACTCCGTGGAACACCTGCGCCACATATCCGTCGCCGCCGTCAACATCGACGGCGTCCTGCTGAACGACACGTTCAGCCCGGTCATCCACCGGTTCGTCACCAGCCGCGGCGGCCACTACGACGCCGAGGTGGAGCGGGAGATCTTCTCCCAGACGCAGCTCACCGCCGCCGAGGCCCTCGGGGTCGCGGCCGGACTCTCCTGGAGTCCCGAGGACGTGCTCGCGGCCTACTTCGAGGAGCGCGCCGCCTATCTGGCCGACCATCCGCTGCGCCTGCTCGACGGCGCCACCGAGCTGCTGGTGCGGCTGCGGGCGCTGGGGCTGCGGACGGTCTGCTACGGCGGGCTCGACGCGTCCCACTTCGAGCTTCACCTGCGGGAGCAGGCGCATCTCTTCGACGCCCCCGGCTATGTGTGCACCAACGACTTCCGGCCCGGGGTCCGCGAGCTGACGCGCGACCTCGGACTCCGCTTCGACCAGATCCTCTTCATCGACGACGTCGCCCGCGTCGCGGAGGCCTGCGAGCAGCTCGGTGTGCCCTTCGTCGGCCACCCGAGCGACTTCGCGCACGGGTTCCAGGGCGAGCTGATGCGCCGGGCGGGCGTGCGGCACGTGGTGGGCTCGCTCGACGAGATCGACGAGTCCCTGCTGCGGACCCTCGACGCCGAGGCCGCCGCCGGCGCGGTCCGGAACCGCTGAGATCCACGTGGCGTATCTACCCGAAGCCGCCGCCCGCGCGGCCGGACCTGTGATTCCGTCGAGCCCGTCGACGACGACGCGCCCGGCGCCGCACAGCCAGGTGTCACACATCCAACTGCCGAGGGAGACGACCGTCCCATGACTGCCGACCACCGCCTGCTGCCCGAGAAGGTCGCCCTGATCACCGGAGCGAGCAGCGGAATCGGAGCGGCCGCCGCCCGGGTCTTCGCCCGTGAGGGCGCCCGTGTGGTGCTCGCCGCCCGCCGCGAGGACAGACTCAAGGCCCTGGTCACCGAGTTGCGCGAGCAGGGTGCGGAGGCCGAGTACGTGGTGGCGGACATCACCCGCCGCGAGGACACCAGAGCCGCCGTGGCGCATGCGGTGGACACGTACGGAAGGCTCGACGTGGCCTTCAACAACGCCGGCTGGGGCGCCGGCCGCGAGCCGCTGCACGAGATGGACGACGAGCTCTACGACCGGATCCTGGACGTCAATCTGCGCGGGGTCTGGAACTGCCTGCGGGACGAGATCGCGGCCATGCTGACCACCGGCGGCGGCGCGATCGTGAACACCAGCAGCGTCGGCGGACTGCTCGCGACCCCGGTCGCCGCGCCCTATGTGGCCGCCAAGCATGCCGTGGTCGGGCTGACCAAGGCCGCCGCAGCCGAGTACGCGGCCCAGGGGATCCGGATCAACTCCGTGGCGCCCGGTACGACCCGTACCGAAGTGGTCTCCGAGTGGTTCGCGGCGGTGCCCGGGATCGAGGAGGCGCTGCATGCCGCCACCCCGCAGCCGCGGACCGCCGAGCCGGAGGAGATCGCCGAGGCCGCGGCCTGGCTCTGCAGCGACCGATCGTCGTTCGTCACCGGTGCGATCATGCCGGTGGACGGCGGCTTCACGATGGTGTGAGCCGGATGCCGCCCGGCCGAACGGCCTGCGTGCGATGCCTTGTGTCCTCTGCACGTATCCGTCCATACTTGCTGTTTTCGACCGTGAAGTGCGAGCAGGCACGGAGCGAGCGCGAGTGTCCTGTGGGGCATCGGGCTATGAGAGGGACGTGACCCCCAATGGCGAAGCAGGATCGCGCGATTCGGACGCGCCAGGCGATCTTGGAAGCGGCCGCCACCGTCTTCGACGAGCGTGGTTACGAGGCCGCGAAACTCACCGACATCCTCCAGCTCGCCCAGGTCACCAAGGGTGCGCTCTACTTCCACTTCGACTCCAAGGAAGACCTCGCGCACGCGGTGATCGACGCCCAGGTCTCGACCGCGCCCACGCCGATGCCGCAGGTCTCCAAGATGCAGGAGTTCGTCGACATCGGCATGGTGTTCGCGCACCGGCTGACCCACGACGGGCTGCTGCGGGGCAGCGTCCGGCTCACCCTCGACCAGGGCGGCCACGAGCTCAACCGCAGCGGCCCCTACCGGGAGTGGACCGATCTCAATCTGCGGGTGCTCGAAGAGGCCAAGGAGCGTGGCGAACTGCTCCCGCACGCCGACCCGGAGGAGGTGGCGCCGCTCGTGGTGGGCGCCTACGCCGGCCTGAACCTGATGACCCAGGCGCTGGGCAGCAACCGCGCGGACATGGACCGCTGGGCCTCGGCGCTCTACCGCCATGTGCTGCCCAGCATCGCCGTGCCCGCCGTGCTCGCGATGCTCGACATGGAGCCCGGCCGGGGCGCGCGCGCCCTGAGCGCGGCGGAGGCGGCAGCGGGCTAGTCCCGGCGGTCCGTCGCCCTAGGCGGGACATTCTGGTGGTTGAAACCATACCCAGCTGCCGGTTTTTTGAGGAAGACACGAAGTCGACATCTTCCCGTCGTCTGAAATAGGCATCGGAAAGCGTACCCGTGAGTCCAGATCTTGGACCCGCGGGTACGCTTCGTTGCGCCCCTTACGGATTCCTGATGTCGGCAAAACGTGGTGAATCGGGACATTCTTTTGTGTTCTTGGGTCTCGAGATTCCATACCCGGCGGTTTCTTATTGACATGCCTCCGGGTCTCTTTTCTAATCGTCCAGGGCCAAGCCGTTCACCGACACTGAGGGGGCAAAGTGGACGTCCGGATCCTGGGGGGACTGTCGGTACGCGAGAACGGGGTGTCGATCACTCCGACCGCCGCCGCGCCGCGGCAGTTGCTGGCGCTGCTCGCGGCCAACGCGGACCAGGTCGTGCCCGTGACCGTACTCATGGAGGAGCTGTGGCCGTCCGGGCCGCCGCGTGGCGCCCGCGTCGAACTCCAGTCCCACATCGTCGATCTGCGGGCGCTGATCACCACGGCCCTGCGCGGGGCCGGGGCACCGGCGGAGGGATCCGACTGGCTGGAGCGCCACACCGCCGAGGCCGTGCTCGTCTCGCTGCCCGGCGGCTACCGGCTCGACACCGGCGGCGGCTCCAACGACGCCTGGCAGTTCGAGCGGGCTGCGGGCGCCGGGTACCGGGCCATGGAAGCGGGCGACCTCCAGCGCGCGGCGCGCCGGCTCTCCGACGCACTCGCCCTGTGGCGCGGCGAACCGTACGCGGGCGTGGCCGCCGGTCCCCATCTGCGCATGGAGATCGAGCGCCTGGAGACCTCCCGGCTGAGCGCCCTCGACCAGTGGGTCGAGGCCCAGCTGCGGCTCGGCCGGCACTTCGAGATGATCTCCGACCTTTCCGAACTCGTCGCCCAGTACCGCACCAACGAGCCGCTGCACGGCCAGTTCATGGTCGCCCTGCTGCGCTGCGGACGGCAGGACGAGGCCCTGGAGGTCTACCAGCGGCTGCGCAACGGCCTGAAGAGGGAGACGGGCCTGGAGCCCTCCGCGCGGCTGCGCAGGCTCCAGCGGTCGATCCTGACCGTACGGGACGTGGCCCGGCCGGCGTTCGGCCGCCAGACGTCCACGCTGCCCCGCCTCGTGCCCGCCGGATCGCTCGGTTGAGGGGCGGCGCCGGGGCGCGTGCCGGAACACGACGAGAGGAGGGGGCGGGGGGCGGGGACGACCGCCGCCGCCCGCCGGTG
>NZ_JBHWBS010000001.1:322240-336164 GCF_042735655.1 Streptomyces sp. NPDC059567
CCTAGGCGCGGTGGGGGGGGGGGGCGCGGGGGGGGGCGCCCAACCCCGCCGAGCGCGGGGGGGCCCCTCTCGCCGCGCCCCCCCCCTCCTCTCGTGTGTCCCTCCGGACGGCCCGACCCCGCCAGGTCCCCGGGCCCACCGTCAGACGGCGGCGAAGCCCTTCTTCAGCGCCGTGGCGATCTCGACGGCGCGGCGGGTCTGGAACTCGACGGCGGCGAGGTTCTCGCCGGCCACGTTGCTCGCCTCGTTCGCCGAGACGCTGCTGGCGCCGTACGGGTTGCCGTTGGCCGGGGCGAACTGGACCGGGTCCGCGTAGCCGGGCGCCACGATGATGGCACCCCAGTGGTAGAAGGTGTTGTTCAGAGCGAGCAGCGTCGACTCCTGGCCACCGTGCGAGGTCGAGGTCGAGGTGAACGACGCGGCGACCTTGTTGACCAGCTTGCCCTGCGCCCACAGACCACCGGTCGTGTCGATGAACTGCTTGATCTGCGCGGCCGGCAGACCGAAGCGGGTCGGCGTGCCGATCAGCACGACGTCGGCCCACTCCAGGTCGTCGAGCGAGGCGACCTCCACGTCACGGGTGGCCTGGACGTGCTCGGCCCACTCCGCCTTCGTGTCGATCACCGACTGCGGGGCCAGCTCCGCCACCTTCCGCAGCCGCACCTCCGCACCGGCCTTCTCCGCGGCCTGCGCGGCGGCGTTCGCCAGCGTGTGCACATTGCCGGTCGACGAGTAGTAGATGACTGCGACGTTGGTCATGACGGACCTGCTCCTTGGTGTGGGACTGGGGGCCTGCTACGGAACGGAAGGGCCCTTTCGCGACCTTCTCCGAACGGGACGGCGGCCTTCCACGCGGTCGGTGAAAGTCCGTCAAGTTCCGCACCCGGATGTCACTTCGCGGCGAAGAACCGCAGCAGAGCCCGCTCGTCGTCGTCGTTCAGCTCGATCGAGAACAGCTCTCCGAGCGCGCACACCGTATCGGCGGCGCTCAGCTCACGCCGCTCGACGCGCCCGTCCGCGTACCGGATCTCCAGCGACTTGTCCCGCAGCAGCCGGCGCTCCTTCTCCGTCTCCTTCTGGGCGACCAGCTGACCGACGAACGGTGAGCCGGGCCGGGTCGAGGAGAGAAAGTGCGCCGCCTCGAAGTCGATCCGGAACTGCGGCTCCTGACGGAAGGAGTACATGTCGAACCAGCCGTCGTCCGCCCCCTCCTCGGGGATCCGCACCACCCAGTCGGGCCCGTCGGCCGCCAGCCGCCAGGTCCAGTCCGCGACCGAGCAGACCGCCCCGTGCCGCAGCGGCAGCGCCTCCATCAGGCCGCTGTAGCCGTAGCCGGCGTCCGCCAGCCAGACCTGGTCGTCCGCCCGGACCAGGAGCACCGTGTGCGTACGGAAGCGGCGCCTGGTCTCCCCCTGCCGGATGCGGGCGAGGAGACGGGTCACGGGGAAGCCGAGCCGGTCCAGGGCGGCGGCGAGCAGCAGGTTGTTCTCGTAGCAGTAGCCGCCGCGCCCCGCCCGTACGAGCTTGTCCTGGATCCGGTCCAGGTCGAGCGAGACCGGGCGGCCCAGCGCGATGTCGATGTTCTCGAACGCGATCGCGTCCATGTGGCCGCGCAGGACCCGGTGCAGGGTGTCCGCGCTGGGGGTGCGGGGCCCGGTGAAGCCGATCCGGGCGAGATACGCGTCGAGGTCGAGGAGCTCGCTCTGCCACTCCGGATCGGTCTCGACGGCGACGGGCAGTCCGTAGGTTCCCAACATGTCTGTCTCCTGGATCAGGTGCTCGGATGCTCAGATGCGATACGGGTCGTCGTGAGCGGGGCGCTCCCGAAGCAGCTCGGGCGGGATGGTGTCGGGGCATACGGCCGCGTCGACGACCGGGCGGACGATGTCCTCGACGGGGCCGACGGTGTGCTCGCCCGGGCCGGCCGTCGACTCGACGGCCGGCGCCTCTATCGGCGGCCTGAGCGCCGCGGCGAGGGCGGCCGCCAGCGCCGCGCCGAGGACAGGGCCGATCAGATACGCGGTGAGGAAGCCGAAGTTCCCGGCCCAGAGCGCGGGTCCGAACTGCCGCGCCGGATTGACCGATCCTCCCGAGAGCGGCCCCAGGATCATGATGAAGCCGGTGATGCACAGCCCGACGACCCCGGGTATCAGCCACTCCCAGCGCGGCCGGATCAGCAGCGCCGCCACCAGCGTCATGCAGATCAGCTGACCGACCGTCTCCGCCGTCAGCACACCCCAGAAGCTCCAGCCGGGCTGCGGCGCCACCGCCGCCCAGCCGACCTGGGGCAGCCCCACGTGCGCGCCCCACACCAGCCGTGCGAGCCCCACGCCGGCCACGGCCCCGGTCATCTGGGCAACGCAGAACGGCAGGACGTCCCGGCCGGGGAAGACGCGCAGCAGCCACAGCCCGATGCTCACCGAGGGGTTCATGTGCCCGGCGGTCTTCCGCGACATCGAGTAGTGGATGATCGCCGTGTTGACGACGCCGAAGAAGATCCCGAGCGCGACGAACGCCGCCCGCCCCTTCAGCACGGAGCCGAGGGGCGCGTCCGGAGCGAAGATCCAGCGTGACGTGGTCACGATGAGGAAGAGGATCCCCGCCGTGATCAGGAACTCCAGGACGACGGTGCGGGCGCGCGGGGAGAGCAGCTCCCTGCGGGGAGCCCGGTGACGACTGCTGTGGGTCATGGTGACCAACTCCCAGCTGTGATGCGGTCGGTACAGGCGGCGCGGGTGGGACGTGGCGTACACATGCGTCCGCGGCGCCGCGCACGGCCCGAAGGCCGCGCACGACGCCGCAGTGGGGCGAACGTGCAGGTCAGAGCTCGATGCGGACCTTGTAGTCGAGCGCCCAGGCGTTGAACTCGACCAGCCGCTCCATCACCGCCCGGGTGCCCCAGAGCCCGCCGAGCGCCGAGTACTCCTCCAGCGGCCTGTCGAGCAGCCGCTGGATGCCCTCGCGCGATACGAGCCGCAGCACCGGGGAGCCGTCCGCGAGCAGCGCCTCGACCTTGGCGCGCAGCGCGGTGACGTACTCGATGTCCTGGGTGGAGGGGTACGGGCTCTTCTTCCGCTCCAGGACCGACTGGGGCAGCACGTGCGCGGACGCCGCGCGCAGCAGGCTCTTCTCCCGGCCGTCGAAGTTCTTCATCTCCCACGGCACGTTGTAGACGTACTCGACGAGCCGGTGGTCGGTGAACGGGACGCGGACCTCAAGGCTGGTGGACATCGAGATCCGGTCCTTGCGGTCCAGCAGGAACTTCTCCCAGTGCTGGATGTTGAGCCAGGTCAGCTCCTTCATCCGCTCCTCGTGCCGGGAGTCGCCGGCGAGCCGCGGGACCGCCTCCAGGGACTCGGCGTACCGGCGCTTGACGTACTCCTCCATGCCGAGCCGTTCCCAGAGCCCGATGTCCTTGATCGTGTCCAGGCCGCCGAGGCGCCGCCAGGCGTCGTACCAGGGGAAGGTGTCCCCGTTGACGGCCTCCTCGTCGAAGAACCAGTTGTAGCCGCCGAAGATCTCGTCGGCCGCCTCGCCCGACAGCGCCACCGTGACGCGCTCCTTGAGCGCCTTGCACAGGTGGTACAGGGAGTGCTCCATGTCGCCGGTCGAGACCGGCAGGTCCTGGGCGCGGAGCACCGCCGTACGGACGCCCTCGTCGAGGATGTCGTGGTTCTCCAGCTCCACGATGATGTGCTCGGCGCCGGAGTGCTCGGCGACGTCGACGGCGTACGGGGTGTCCGGGTCCATCCAGATGCCGTTGTCGCGGAAGGTCTTGCCGTGGTCCTTGAAGTCGACCGAGAAGGCGGTGATCCGCTCGTCCGAACCCTGGTCGCGCAGCACCTTCGCGGCGAGCGCGGTCACGGCGCTGGAGTCCAGACCGCCGGAGAGCAGGGTGCCGACCTTCACATCGGCGATCAGCTGCCGCTCGATGATGTCCTCGAGCAGCTCACGGACGGTGGCGATCGTGGTGTCGAGGTCGTCCGTGTGCGGGCGCGCCTGGAGCGTCCAGTACGTACGGGTCGTGGAGCCCGCCTTGGTGAAGCGGACGGACGTGCCGGGGACGACCTCGCGCATCCCCTTGAAGACCGCGTGGCCGGGGGTGTTGATGATGGCGAAGATCTCGGCGAGGCCCTCGGCGTCGACCACGGCCTCCGCCTCGGGGTGGGCGAGGATCGACTTGGGCTCGGAGCCGAAGAGGACGCCGTCGGCGGTGGGATAGTAGTAGAGCGGCTTGACGCCCATCCGGTCGCGGACCAGGAGGAGTTCCTCGCTGCGCGGGTCCCAGATCGCCAGCGCGTACATGCCGTTGAGCCGCTCGGCGAACTCCTCGCCCCACTCCAGGTAGGCGTGCAGCACGACCTCGGTGTCGGACGCGGTGCGGAACTCGTGCCCGAGGGCGCCGAGTTCCTCCTTCAGCTCGCGGAAGTTGTAGACCTCGCCGGTGTAGACGAGGACGGGCTGCCCGTCGTCGCCGGGGACGGCGTGCATGGGCTGGCGGCCGTTCTCCAGGTCGATGATGGAGAGACGGCGGTGGCCCAGGGCGGCGTGCCGGGTGAGCCAGATGCCGCCGTCGTCCGGGCCCCGGCACTCCAGGGTCCGGGTCATGGCCTCGGCGGTGTCGCCGCCGAGCGTCAGGTCGTGGTCGTAGGCGACCCAGCCGGTGAGTCCGCACATGGCGCCTCAGGTCCTTTCTCGAATGATCAGCGGGATGTACGGAGTTAGGAGCGGGGGGCGGTCGTCGAGGCGGGCTTCGGGACCGGGACCCAGCCGGCGGTGTCCCAGTGGGCGAGCTGACGCAGCGCGGAGCGCTCACCGACCTCGGCGACCCGCTCCCCGCCGAGGATCAGCGTGGACGGCCGCTCCGGCGAGAACACCGGTACCTCCGGCGCGTTCGGGCTGCTCGGGGTCCGGCCGTGGGCGAAGGAGGACACCAGGTCGATGAAGGTGTCCGAGACGAGCCGCTCCAGCGGGCCGTCGCCGTAATGCGGGGCGTTGACCTCGGAGCCGTGGGTGCCGAAGAGGAACTTGGACGTGGCCTCGTGCGGGGTGCCGGTCAGCGGCGGGGCGACCGGGTGCGCGAACTCCACCAGATAGCTGGGGACGTCGGGCCGCTCCGTGGCCTGCCGCTCGGCGAGCCGGGTGATCTGGTAGCGGAAGAGGCTGTCGCCCCAGATCGCGCCCCAGATGGACACCGGGTCCTGCGGGAGTCCGTCGATCGCCGCCGCCCTGCGGTACGCGGAGATCGCGGCGTCCACCTCGGTGTCGGCCACATGGGCCGCGCCCTTGTGCAGCACCGCGCGGATCGCGGTGCGCAGGCTCCCGTCGTCGGTGGGGTGGGGGCCGGGGAAGGGATAGCCGGGCCCGGTGGTGAAGAAGGTGCCCTCGGTCCGGCCGTAGATCGACAGGGTGGGCAGCTCCGGGGTGGGCAGCTCGAAGTCGTGGCCGAGCATCCAGCGGCCGTCGACGACAGGGCCCTGGTACTCGCGCCAGGTGGATATCTCGCGGTCGACGGGGCTGCCGGAGAAGATCTTCTCCCAGGTGTCCTTGAGCCGGGCGGCCGGCACGGAGCGCAGGCCCCGCACGGTGGTGCCGAGCTTGCGGGCGACCAGCTCGAAGACCCGGTGGGAGTCCTCGCGGCTCATCGAACTCGCCGGTTCCCAGACGTGCTTGACGCTGATCGGGACGATCCGGCGCACCGTTCCGCGCAGTTCGGGGAGGAGCCCGAGCTGCCAGGTCGAGGAGCCGCCGGCCGAGGTGCCGGCCAGGGTGATGTTGTCGGGGTCGCCGCCGAAGGCGGCCGCGTTGCGGCGCACCCAGTGCAGCAGCGCCACCTGGTCCTGCAGACCCCAGTTGGAGTATCCGCCGGTGCGGTCGTCGAGCAGGTCCTCGTGGAGTCCCCAGCCGAGAGCGCCCAGCCGGTAGTTGAAGGTGACCACGACCATGTCGCCGTGGGCGGCGGGCCGGGCGCCGTCGAAGTCCGGCTCGCTGCCGGCGCCGAGGAACCAGCCACCGCCGTGGATGTAGACCACGACGGGCCGGGCGCCGCCGGTGTCCGGGGTCCAGACGTTCGCGTAGAGGCTGTCCTCGCTGGAGCCCGGCAGGTACGACTGGTACGAGACGGGCGCGAACGCGGTCGCGTCACGGACCCCGCGCCAGGGGGTGACCGGGCGCGGCGAGCGGTAGCGCAGCTCGCCGACCGGGGGAGCGGCATACGGCACCCCCCGGAAGACGGACAGGCCGCCGGCCCGTTCGCCCCTGATCAGACCGCCGCCGACACGGGTGACGACACTCGTGCTCTCCGCGGCGCCACCGGTCCGCACGCCGCCGTCCGTCTCCTCGGCCGAGGCCACGCCGCCCGGTACGGTCACCGCCGTCGCCACCGCTGCGGCGGCCGCGACGACCGTACGTCTCCGTGGCATGGGTGGCGGCTCATGTCCAACTCCCGACCGGTCCATAAACAAAACTCCCCGGGTATGCGAATGCCAAAAGACTTGGCGCGTCGAAGAGTGACGACGATGCGAGGGTGCCGCACGTCCTGGCCTCGGCCAATGCGGTTCGGCGTACTCAGTCAGGTCAGTCGGAGCGGCATCCGAAGCGTTGTCACGGTGACCTGACGGATTCACCCCCGAACCTTTGAGCACATCCGTGGGGATCGGCAGGATCCAGGCATGACAACGTCGATTCTGGACTCCCGCCCCCTTTTCGAGCTGGGTGCCGAGATTCATATCGCGGCTTCCGCCGACAAGATCTACTCGATCGTCAGCGACATGCAGCGGCATTCCGAGTGGAGCTCGGAACTCCAGGGCGGCCGGTGGCTGTCCGGAGAGCCCGGGAAGGTCGGTGCGATCTTCGAGGGAGAGAACTTCCGCAGCGACGACATCGTGTCCTGGGCGCCGCTCATCCGCGGAATCTGGCACACGAAGTCGGAGGTCGTGGAGACCACTCCCGGCCGCGCGTTCCGCTGGAAGATCCACTCCAAGACCGGTGAGCCGCAGGAGCTCACCTGGTCCTTCCTCATCGAGCCCGCCGAGAACGGCGCCACGCTCTCCCAGACGTTCCGCATGGGATACGCGTCGCCCGGAATCCACGAGATCACCAAGGACATGAACGAGGCCGACAAGCAGAAGTTCATCTCCGACTGGACGGCCAAGATGACCCGGGACGTCACCGAGACCCTGGGCAGGATCAAGGTCGTCGTCGAGAAGGACTGACGCCCACCGCCACCAGGAACGACGCATCGACGGGCCGGCCCCTCAAGGGCCGGCCCGACGCGCGCCCGGCCCTGCCGGGCCCCGTTCCGCACCGGGAACCGCCCCCGCGCGTCCGCCCCGCACCGGGCCGTGAGTCCGTACCGGGACCCGCCCCGAAGCGTCGCGCGCCGGCCCCACGTCCGTACCGAGAACCGCCCGCGCCCATCGCGCGCCGGCGTGTGTTCCGCACCGCAGCACCGCCCCGCGCACAGATCCGCGCCCCCGCCCGCGGCCGCGCCGGGCCCCCACGAGCCGCCCCCGCGCCCCGTCGCGCGCCGGGGCCGTCAGACCCCCACACCCCCACAGCCCCCCACGTCCCCCCACAGAGCAAGGAGATCAGGGTGCGCACAGGGCGCGCCCATGACGAGGGGAATCCCCATGCTTTCCAGACGACGGTTCATCGGTGCCGCCCTGGCGACAGGCGGCACGATGGCCACCGGCGCAGCCCTGACCCCGCTGCTCGGCGCGGCATCGGCCACCGCGGCCGACGCGACCGCCGTCGCGCTCTTCACCCGGCCGTTGCCTCTGCCGCAGGTCATCGCGCCCAGCTCGACCGCCAACGGCGTCGACACCTACAACATCTCGATCAAGCGGACCACCAAGGAGATCCTGCCCGGACAACTCACCGAGGTCTTCACCTTCAACGGCGGCTTCCCCGGGCTCATCCGGGCCACCTCCGGCCGCCCGGTCGTCATCAACCAGTACAACAAGCTGGACATGCCGGCCTCGATCCATCTGCACGGCGGGCACGTCGCCCCCGAGCACGACGGGGACCCGATGGCCACCATCGCCCCCGGCGGCATGCGCACGTACCACTACCCGAACCAGCAGGGCCACGCCCCGCTGTGGCTGCACGACCACGCCCACCACATGGAATCCGAGCACGTCTACCGCGGCCTCTCCGCGTTCTACCTGCTCACCGACGCCGAGGAGAAGGCGCTTCCGCTGCCCTCCGGCGTGTACGACGTGCCGATCATGCTGCGCGAGGGGCACTTCGACACCACCGGGCAACTCGTCTACACCATGGACGACTTCCGCAGCCGCTCGACCATCATGGCCAATGGCAGGGCCTGGCCGTACTTCCAGGTCGCGGCCCGCAAGTACCGTTTCCGGCTGCTCAATTCCACCAATCTGAGGTTCTTCACCCTGCGGCTCGCGGACGGCTCGCCGTTCATCCAGATCGGCTCCGACGGCGGCCTTCTGGAGCGGCCCTTCTCCACCGGCACCGTCTCCCTCTCGCCGGGCGAACGCGCGGAGGTCGTCATCGACTTCTCCCGCTATCCCGTCGGCACCCAGCTCGTCCTGGAGAACACCGAGGGCCCGGGGCCGGCCGAACTGACCGGCAAGGTGCTGCGCTTCGACGTGGTGAAGACCGCGTCCGACCCCAGCGCCGTACCCGCCACGCTGCGCACCCTGCCCGCACTGCCGGCCGTCACCGGGCGGCGGACCGTCGTCATGAGCATGGACGAGGACGGCCGGCCCGCCCCGCAGGGCTACATGGACGGAAAGGTCTACGACCACCACCGAATCGACAACACCGTCCCCTGGGGCGGCTCGGAAATCTGGACGGTGACCAACAGCAATCAAGCCATTCCGCACAATTTCCATATTCACCTGGTGCAGTTCCGTGTACTGGAACGCAACGGAAATCCGCCCGGTCCCGCCGAGGCGGGACTCAAGGACACGATCCGCGTCATGCCCGGCGAGACGGTGAAGTTCCAGGCAACATTCGACAGCTATCGCGGAAAGTACCTGTACCACTGCCACATGCTCGACCACGCGGCCATGGGAATGATGGCCCAGATGGAAGTCGTGTGAACAGTGGACCAACCGACCTGATGGATTCTCCGGCCACTTGACGGAGTGCGTCCGACGCCATTGGCCGCGGGCCAGTCAACGACGGATGATTCGAGGGAATTACGGGCCGGCCGGCCCAGTCGCGGCACACCCATTCGCAGCACACCGGTTCGTCGGACCGGTTCGGTGACCGCCCGGCCGGCCCTTTTCGGATCTCCGCCTCGAAGAATCCCACCCGCACCCGTCGTCCTGTCGTCTTAGGAGAGACTCCCTGTGGACAACACTCTGCTCGACATCCGGCGAAGGCCGGCTCTGCAACAGCCCGTGTGGGACGACGCCTCGCAGGTGGAGCGCGTGCGGGAGGAGCTGAGCGTCCGCCCCGCCCTGGTCAGCCCGCAGGACGTGCACACCCTGCGCACCCTGCTCGCCAGGGTCGCCGCGGGCGAGGCCGTGATCGTCCAGTCCGGCGACTGCTCCGAGGACCCCGACGAGTCCACCGCCCAGCACGTCGCCCGCAAGGCCGCCGTCCTCGACCTGCTCGCCGGCGCCATGAAGATGATCACGCACAAGCCGGTGATCCGCGTGGGCCGCATGGCCGGCCAGTTCGCCAAGCCGCGCTCCAACGACACCGAGAAGGTCGGCGAACTCGAACTCCCCGTCTACCGCGGCCACATGGTCAACGGTCCCGAACCCGACGCGGAGTCCCGCCGCCCCGACCCGCTGCGCCTGCTCACCGGCTACATGGCCGCCAACGACATCATGGGCCACCTCGGCTGGCGCAAGCCCGTCGGCCGCCCGGTCATCGACCCGCCGGTCTGGACGAGCCACGAGGCCCTGCTCCTCGACTACGAGGTGCCGATGCTCCGCCGCGACGACGAGGGCCGGCTGCTGCTCGCCTCCACCCACTTCCCGTGGATCGGCGAACGCACCCGTCAGACCGACGGTGCCCATGTCGCCCTGCTCGCCGAGGTCGTCAACCCGGTCGCCTGCAAGGTCGGACCCAGCATGACCCCCGACGAGCTGCTCACCCTCTGCGAGATCCTCGACCCGGCCCGCGAGCCCGGCCGGCTCACCCTCATCGCCCGCATGGGCGCCGAGAAGGTCGCCCAGAAGCTGCCGCCGCTCGTCGAGGCGGTCCGCGCCGCCGGCCACCCGGTGATCTGGCTGACCGACCCCATGCACGGCAACACCGTCACCGCCCCCGGCGGACTCAAGACCCGCTACACCACCACCGTCGAGCGGGAGATCTCCGAGTTCCAGCTCGCGGTGCGCTCCTCCGGCGGCATCGCCGGCGGCGTGCACCTGGAGACCACCCCCGACGACGTCACCGAGTGCGTCCTCGGCGAGCAGTGGGTCGGCCGCTGCGGCGAGTACTACACCAGCTTCTGCGACCCGCGCCTCAACCCCGGACAGGCCGTCACCGCCATCTCGGCCTGGCGCGCCTGAAGCCCGCCCGCCCCTTATCCCGTACCGGAACCACGGAGGTAGTGAGATGCAGGACAAGATCGCCCTCGTCACCGGCGCCGCGGGCGGCATCGGCGCCGCGGTGGTCCGCGCGCTGGCCGAGCGCGGTGTGACCGTCGCCGCCGTCGACCGGGACGAATCCACGCTCAAGCAGCGCGTCGCCGCCTTCGTCGTGGAGGGGCTGCCCGTCGAGGCGTTCCCCGCCGACGTCACCGACAGCGCCCAGGTCACCGCCCTGGTCGACGAGGCCGAGCGGCGCCTCGGCCCGCTCGACTACCTCGTCAACGCGGCCGGCGTCCTGCGCCTCGGCCCCGTCCGCACCTTCTCCGACGAGGACTGGGCGGCCACCTTCGCCGTCAACGCCACCGGCGTCTTCCAGGTCTCCCGCGCCGTCGTCGACCGGATGATCCCGCGCGGCTCCGGCGCCCTCGTCACCGTCGCCTCGAACGCGGCCAACACCCCGCGCACCGAGATGGCCGCGTACGCCGCGTCCAAGGCGGCCGCCTCCCTCTTCACCAAGTCCCTGGGCCTGGAGGTCGCGCCCTACGGCATCCGCTGCAACCTGGTCGCGCCCGGCTCCACGGACACCCCGATGCTCTCCTCGATGTGGCACGACGAGACCGGGCCCCAGGGCACGATCGAGGGCCGCCCCGAGGCGTTCCGCGTCGGCATCCCGCTGAAGAAACTGGCCCTGCCCACCGACATCGCCGAGGCCGTCGTCTTCCTCCTGTCGGACCAGGCGTCCCACATCACGCTGCACGACCTCACCGTCGACGGCGGCGCGTCCCTCGGCGTCTGAGCAGCCCCTCACCCGCGTACTCCGCGAACACCGCACACACGTCACGAGAGGACGGTCATGGCCGGGATACCCCCCATCGAGGCCTATCCGTTGCCGACGGCCGGCGCCCTGCCGCCGGTCACCCCGCACTGGACCGTGGACCCGGCCCGCGCCGTGCTGCTCGTCCACGACATGCAGCGCTACTTCCTGGCGCCGTTCCCCTCGCCGCTGCGCGAGGAGATCATCGCCAACGCGGCCCTGCTCCGCGACCGTTGCGCGGCCCACGGCATCCCCGTCGCGTACACCGCGCAGCCCGGCGGCATGACCCCCGAACAGCGGGGCCTGCTCGCCGACTTCTGGGGCCCCGGGATGCGCCTCGACCCCGCCGACCGCGAGATCGTCGAGCCGCTCGCGCCCGCCTCGGGCGACTGGCTGCTCACCAAGTGGCGCTACAGCGCCTTCTTCAAGACGGACCTCCTGGAGCGGATGCGGTTCCACGGCCGCGACCAGCTGATCATCTGCGGGGTCTACGCCCACATCGGCGTGCTCGCCAGCGCCGTCGAGTCGTTCACCCACGACATCGAGACGTTCCTGGTCGCCGACGCCGTCGGCGACTTCACCGAGGCCGAGCACCGGTCGGCCGTCGCGTACGCGGCCAAACGCTGCGCCGTCGTCACCACCGCCAAGGAGGTGCTGGGGTGAACACACCGGCCCGTACCGACCTGCTGAGCCGGATCCTCGGCCCGAACCCGCCCGCCTTCGCCGTGCTGCACCGGCCCGAGACCACCGGACCCGGCGCACTCGACCTGCTGACCGGCGAGATCTCGCTGCCCGAGACCCTCGCCGACCTCCCGCTGCGCGAGGACGGCCCCGGCACCGCGCGCCACGAGGTCCTCGCCGTCGTCCCGTACCGCCAGATCGGCGAACGCGGCTACGACCGGACCGACGACGGCGCCCCGCTCATCGCGATGAGCGTCACCGAGCAGACCACCGTCCCGCTCGACACCGTCCTCGCCGCGATCCCCGACGTCCCGATCACCCTCGCCGACGGCAGCTTCGACGTCGACGACGACGCGTACGCCGAGATCGTGCGCCGGGTGATCGCCGACGAGATCGGCACCGGCGAGGGCGCCAACTTCGTCATCCGCCGCTCCTTCACCGCCGAGATCACCGACTACGGCCCCGGCAGCGCGCTGACCTTCTTCCGCCGGCTCCTGGAACGCGAGTCGGGCGCCTACTGGACCTTCCTCATCCACACCGGGGAGCGCACCTTCGTCGGCGCGTCCCCCGAGCGGCACGTCAGCCTCGCCGACGGCACCGCCGTCATGAACCCCATCAGCGGCACGTACCGCTACCCGGCCTCCGGCCCCACGCTCCCCGGCGTCCTCGACTTCCTCGCCGACCGCAAGGAGGCCGACGAGCTGTACATGGTCGTCGACGAGGAACTGAAGATGATGGCCCGGATCTGCGAGGGCGGCGGCCGGGTCGTCGGCCCGTACCTCAAGGAGATGGCCCGCCTCGCGCACACCGAGTACTTCATCGAGGGCCAGACCGACCGCGACCCGCGCGAGATCCTGCGCGAGACGCTGTTCGCCCCGACGGTGACGGGCTCGCCGCTGGAGAGCGCCTGCAAGGTGATCTCCAAGTACGAGCCCCGGGGCCGGGGTTACTACAGCGGGATCGCCGCCCTCATCGGCCGCGACGCGCTCGGCGGCCGGGCCATGGACTCCGCCATCCTCATCCGTACCGCCGACATCGACGCGGGCGGCCGGGTCTCCATCGGCGTCGGCGCGACCCTGGTGCGCCACTCCGACCCGGTGTCGGAGGTCGCCGAGACCCGTGCCAAGGCCGCCGGGCTGCTCTCCGCGCTCCAGGACGACGGAGGCTCCCGCTTCCGCGCCCACCCGCGCGTGCGGGAGGCGCTGGAACGGCGCAACGCCACCATCGCCGGCTTCTGGCTGGCGGAGGAGTCGGGCCGCGGCCGGCCCGATCCCGCCCTCGCGGGACAGCGCGTCCTGATCGTCGACGCCGAGGACACCTTCACCTCCATGATCGGACAGCAGGTCCGGGCACTGGGGCCGGAGGTGACGGTCCGGCGCTTCGACGAGGAGTACGGGTTCGACGGCTACGACCTCGTCATCATGGGTCCCGGCCCCGGCGATCCGCGCGAGGCCGGACACCCCAAGATCGCGCATCTGCGGGCGGCCGTCGCCGGCCTGCTGAGCGAGCGCCGGCCGTTCCTCGCGGTCTGCCTCAGCCACCAGGTCCTCAGCCTGCGCCTCGGCCTGGACCTCGCCCGCCGGGACGTGCCCAACCAGGGCGTCCAGAAGGAGATCGACCTCTTCGGCGCGCGGGAACGGGTCGGCTTCTACAACACCTTCGCCGCGCGCTGCGCCGAGGACGGCTTCCTGCACCCGGAGTTCGGCCCGGTCGAGGTCAGCCGGGACCCGGAGACCGGCGAGGTGCACGCGCTGCGCGGCGCGGGCTTCGCGTCGATGCAGTTCCACGCCGAGTCCGTGCTCACCCAGAGCGGTCCGCGGATCGTCGCGTCGATGCTGGGCGGGCTCGTGAAGAGCGGCGCGGTGCCGGCGGCGCGGTAGCGGAGCAGCAGGCGTCCGGGCACCCGACGCGG
>NZ_JBHWBS010000002.1:0-84387 GCF_042735655.1 Streptomyces sp. NPDC059567
GGACAGACGAGCCGGACTCCGGGTTCGAGGTGCGGGAGCCCGGGCACGACGCTCGGGATCCCGGGACGGACGAGCGGGCGGCCGCCCCGGACTCCGGGCCCGATGGACGGCCGGACCCAGGGCCCGATGGGCCGGACTCCGCGGCCACGGAGCGGGACGTCGTCGCCGGGTGGACCTGGCGCCGCTCGAGCGGCATCGGAGCCCTCTGCGTGGTCTTCCTGCTGCTCCTGAGCCACTTCGTGATGCAGCCCTTCCTGATCCCCAGCCGCTCGATGGAGCCCACCCTCCAGGTCGGGGACCGGATCCTCGTGAACAAGCTGGCGTACCGTTTCGGCGACCTGCCGCGCCGCGGTGACGTCGTCGTCTTCGACGGCACCGGCTCCTTCCTCCAGGAGGCCCCCGAGCAGAACCCGGTCACCGGTCTGCTGCACGGCGCGGCCGCCGCCCTCGGCCTCGCCGAGCCCGCAGAGACCGACTTCGTGAAGCGGGTGGTGGGCGTCGGCGGCGACCGGGTCGTCTGCTGCGACGCCGACGGCCGGCTGACCGTCAACGGCGTTCCCGTCGAGGAGTGGTACGTCATGCTGGGCGACGCGCCGTCGAAGGTTCCCTTCGACATCGTCGTCCCTCAGGGCACCCTGTGGGTCATGGGCGACCACCGCAGCCAGTCCAGCGACTCCCGCGACCACCTCGGTCAGCCGGGCGGCGGCATGGTGCCCGTGGAGCGCGTGATCGGGCGCGCGGACTGGATCGGCTGGCCCTTCGGCCGCTGGTCCGAGGTGCAGGAGACCGAGGCCTTCGCCTCCGTACCCACACCCCCGGCGGGCGGCCATGGGTAACCGGGGCAGGCCAGCCGGGCACCGCGGCGACACCCGCCTTCCCACCGGCACACGGCCGACGGAGGCCGGCGGCCGTCCGCTGCCCGGCCGGGCGGAACGGCGCAGGCTCGCCCGCAAGGTCAAGCGCAGGCGGCAGCGCTCCGCGGTCAAGGAGATCCCGCTCCTGATCACCGTCGCCCTGCTGATCGCGCTCGTCCTGAAGACCTTCCTCGTCCAGGCCTTCGTCATCCCGTCCGGCTCCATGGAGCAGACGATCCGGATCGACGACCGGGTCCTGGTCGACAAGCTCACGCCCTGGTTCGGCTCCAAGCCGCAACGCGGCGACGTCGTCGTCTTCAAGGACCCCGGCAACTGGCTCCAGGACGACACCGCGCCCGTCACCGAGGACCCGATCGGCGTCAAGCAGATCAAGCAGGTCCTGACCTTCATCGGACTGCTGCCCTCGGCCGACGAGCAGGACCTGATCAAACGGGTCGTCGCGGTCGGCGGCGACACGGTCGAGTGCTGCGGAGCGGACGGCCGGGTCAAGGTCAACGGCGTACCGCTGGACGAACCGTATCTGCACCCGGGGAACGAGCCCTCGAAGATCAAGTTCAAGGTGACGGTGCCCGCCGGACGGATCTTCGTGCTGGGCGACCACCGGTCGGACTCCGCCGACTCCCGCTTCCACCTCGACGAGAAGGATCAGGGAACGATCTCCGAGGAGGACGTGGTGGGCCGGGCCGTCGTCATCGCCTGGCCGGTGAGCCACTGGCGGCGGCTGGAGGAGCCGGACACGTTCGCGGCCGTACCGGACGGTCGTTCGGCTTCTGTGTCCGCACACGGTGCGTCGCATAGTGTGTCCTCGCGGAATCTGAACGGATTGCCCTGGCTCCCGACCCCTGCGGAACTCCCGCTCGTTATGGGAGTGGTGGGCCTGTCCCTGTTCTGGGGCAGGCATATGCACGGACTGAGGAGTGGATGTGGGGGATGTGGCCGTCGGCGCACGATCCGGACACGACGAGCCGGAGGAGAGGCCCGAGCGGCTCGCCGAATCGGCGGTGGCCATGAGGGATGACTCCTCCGGCCGGCACGACGCCGACCCCGCGGACGGCGAGGGCGAGACCGGACAGGACCAGCAGGACGGACCCGGTCAAGGCGGGAAGAAGCCGCGTTCCTTCTGGAAGGAACTGCCCCTGCTGATCGGTATCGCGCTGCTCCTCGCGCTGCTGATCAAGACCTTCCTGGTGCAGGCGTTCTCGATTCCCTCGGACTCGATGATGAACACGCTCCAGCGCGGTGACCGAGTCCTCGTGGACAAGCTGACCCCGTGGTTCGGCTCCGAGCCGGAGCGCGGAGAGGTCGTCGTCTTCCACGACCCGGGCGGCTGGTTGGAGGGCGAGCCCACCCCCGACCCGAACGCGCTGCAGAAGTTCCTGAGCTTCATCGGGCTGATGCCCTCCGCCGAGGAGAAGGACCTGATCAAGCGCGTCATCGCGGTCGGCGGCGACACGGTCTCCTGCAAGGAGGGCGGCAAGGTCATCCTCAACGGAAAGCCCCTGGACGAGACCTCGTACATCTACCCCGGCTCCTCGCCGTGCGGTGACAAGCCTTTCGGGCCGATCACCATCCCCGAGGGCAGCATCTGGGTGATGGGCGACAACCGCCAGAACTCCCTGGACTCCCGCTACCACCAGAACCTCCCGGGCGGCGGCGCGGTCCCGAACGACGAGGTCGTCGGACGCGCGGTCGTCGTGGCCTGGCCGGTCACCCGCTGGGCGACGCTGCCCGTGCCGAGCACCTTCGACCAGCCCGGACTGAGCCAGGCGCTGGCCGTGGCCCCGGGCGCGGCCGGACTCGCCGGCGCGGTACCGCTCGTGCTGTGGAACAGGAAGAGGCTTGCGTCTCGGCATACCGCCGAGTAGGAACGCGCGGGTAGGGTGCCGTCCCAGATCGACGAACCGACCTTGAGGGTGGGGAGCGCTGGGATGAGCGGAACGATACGAACGGACGGCGGCCGCGGCCGCCTCGGCAGCGTGCTGTCGGGGCTGGCCGTGGCCGTCGGCTGTGTGCTCTTCCTCGGCGGCTTCGTCTGGGGAGCCGTCCTCTACCAGCCCTACAGCGTGCCCAGCGACTCCATGACCCCGACCCTGGCCGTCGGGTCCAAGGTCCTCGCGCAGCGCATCGACGGCGACGAGGTGCGGCGAGGCGACATCGTCATCTTCGAGGACAAGCTCTGGGGCGGCGTGCCCATGGTCAAGCGGGTCGTCGGCGTCGGCGGCGACACGGTCGCCTGCTGCGGCGCGGACGGCCGCCTCACCGTGAACGGCAAGGCGGTCGAGGAGACGTATCTGAGCCCCGGCGCCCCCGCCTCCGGGCAACGGTTCTCCGCGACCGTGCCGGACGGAAGCCTCTTCCTCCTCGGCGACGAACGGCACAACTCCCTCGACTCCCGGGTCCACCTCGAGGAGGCCGGCCAGGGCTCCGTGCCGCGCTCCGCGGTAACCGGCCGGGTCGATGCCGTCGTCTGGCCCATGGACGGCGTCCTCGCGCGACCCGAGGGCTTCACGGCACTGCCGGGCGGGATCTCGCAGCCCGGGCCCGTGATGCCGCTCTTCTACGCGATCGCCGCCGGGTGTGTACTGATCCTTGCCGGAGCCGCGTACGGGCCGCTGGCGGCACGGCTCGGCGGGAGGACCGGGGGCACCTCGGGCGGACGTTCGGGCAGCGCCCCGGGTGGCGGATCCGGCGGTGCGTCCGGTGGTGCGTCCGGTGGGCGGGGAGAGGGGACCGGCGGACGGTCCGGCAGGGAGACGGTGAGCACGTGACGGGTACCGAGGGACCGGCAGGGGCGACGGGTTCGGCCGGCGCGGGTTCCGCCGGGGCGGGTTCCGCCGGGGCGGCCACGCCCGGGCGGGAGCTGCGGCGGGTCGCGCGGATCGTGCTGCTCGACCCCGACGACCGCATCCTGCTCATGCACGGGTACGAGCCCGACGACCCGGGTCAGACGTGGTGGTTCACCCCCGGCGGCGGCCTGGAGGGCGACGAGACCCGCGAGGAGGCGGCACTTCGCGAGCTGGCGGAGGAGACCGGGATCACCGACGTCGATCTCGGGCCGGTCATCTGGCAGCGGATCTGCTCCTTCCCCTTCGACGGGCGGCGCTGGGACCAGGACGAGTGGTACTACCTGGCACGAACCACCCAGACCGCGACGGCCCCCGGCGGCCTGACCGAACTGGAGGCGCGCAGTACCGCGGGGCTGAGGTGGTGGACCTCCGCCGAACTGTCGGCGGCGCGTGAGACGGTGTACCCGACCAGACTCGCCGAGCTGCTGCACAGGCTGCTCGACGAGGGACCGCCGAGCGCGCCGGTGGTGCTCGCCCCGGAAATCGTCTAGGGGTGCGAGTGGCTGGCGCACAATAGGTGGACGCACGGCTGAAGGGGAACATGCCATGAGCGCCGAGGACCTCGAGAAGTACGAGACCGAGATGGAGCTGAAGCTCTACCGGGAGTACCGCGATGTCGTCGGGCTGTTCAAATACGTGATCGAGACCGAGCGGCGCTTCTACCTCACGAACGACTACGAGATGCAGGTGCACTCGGTCCAGGGCGAAGTGTTCTTCGAGGTGTCCATGGCCGACGCCTGGGTCTGGGACATGTATCGGCCGGCCAGGTTCGTCAAGCAGGTCCGAGTGCTCACCTTCAAGGACGTGAACATCGAGGAGCTCAACAAGAGCGACCTGGAGCTCCCCGGCAGCTGAGGCGCGGGCCGAAACCACCCCCAAGGGTGAGGCGGTTGTCCACAGACGGGCAACCGTCCACCAAGATCCACACGCGACATCGCGGAGCGTCACATTCGGTACCGGAGGTGGTACCGAATGAACACGACCCACGCGACGAACGCAGCCCGCCCGACACGCACCACCGAGCCGACGAAGGCAACGAGCCGCGCGAAGACGACGAGCCGCGCGAGCACGACGAACTCTGCCGGCCCGGCGAAGTCAACGAGCCGCACGAGCACGACCAGCCCGGCCGGCCCGGCGAAGGCACCGAGCCGCGCGAACACAACGCGCCCGACGAACGCACTCGGGCGGTACGGGGAAGAGCTGGCCGTCCGGCGGCTCACCCAGGCCGGAATGGCCGTCCTCGCACGGAACTGGCGCTGCGGCCGCACCGGCGAGATCGACATCGTCGCCCGCGACGGCGACACCCTCGTCATCTGCGAAGTGAAGACCCGCCGCGAAGGCGCCTTCGAACACCCCATGGCCGCCGTCACACCCACCAAGGCCGACCGGCTCAAACGACTCGCCGCCTGCTGGCTCGACCGCCACGGAGGACCCCCACCAGACGGCGGCGTCCGCATCGACCTGATCGGCATCGTCCTGCCCCGCCGCGGCGCCCCCGTCCTCACCCACGCCCGAGGGGTGGCCTGAGATGGGATTCGCCCGCACCTGCTCCGTCGCCCTCGTCGGCGTCGAAGGCGTCGTCGTCGAGGTCCAGGCCGACCTCGAAGCCGGAGTCGCCGCCTTCACCCTCGTCGGACTCCCGGACAAGAGCCTCAGCGAGAGCCGCGACCGGGTCCGCGCCGCCATCGTCAACTCCGACGCCGAATGGCCCCAGAAGAAACTCACCGTCGGACTCAGCCCCGCCTCCGTCCCCAAAGGCGGATCCGGCTTCGACCTCGCCGTCGCCGCAGCCGTCCTCGGCGCCGCCGAGCGCATCGACCCCCGAGTCATCGCCGACCTCGTCCTCATCGGCGAACTCGGCCTCGACGGCCGCGTCCGGCCCGTCCGCGGCGTCCTGCCCGCCGTCCTCGCCGCCGCCGAAGCCGGCTACCGACATGTCGTCGTCCCCGAACAGACAGCGAGCGAAGCCGCCCTCGTCCCCGGAGTCTCCGTCCTCGGCGTCCGCAGCCTCCGCCAACTCATCGCCGTCCTCTCCGACGAACCCCTCCCCGAAGAAGAAGCCCCCGAGGAAGGCCGACCCGACGCCATGCTCGCCGGACTCCTCGTCCCCGGCGCCGGGGTCGGCACCGGCCTCGCCGCCGACCCCGCCGACGGACCCGACCTCGCCGACGTCGCCGGACAGCACAGCGCCCGCCGAGCCCTCGAAGTCGCCGCCGCAGGCAGCCACCACCTCCTGCTCTCCGGACCACCCGGCGCCGGGAAAACCATGCTCGCCGAACGACTCCCCGGCATCCTGCCCCCACTCACCCGACAGGAGTCCCTCGAAGTCACCGCCGTCCACTCCGTCGCCGGCATCCTCCCGCCCGGCGAACCCCTCGTCCGCCGCGCCCCCTACTGCGCCCCCCACCACTCCGCGACCATGCAATCCCTCGTCGGCGGCGGCAACGGCCTCCCACGCCCCGGCGCGGTATCCCTCGCCCACCGAGGCGTCCTCTTCCTCGACGAAGCCCCCGAGTTCTCCGGCAAAGCCCTCGACGCCCTGCGACAACCCCTCGAATCCGGCCACGTCGTCGTCGCCCGCGCCGCCGGAGTCGTCCGACTCCCCGCCCGCTTCCTCCTCGCCCTCGCGGCCAACCCCTGCCCCTGCGGACGGCACGCCCTGCACGGCGCCGGATGCGAATGCCCCGCCTCCCTCATCCGCCGCTACCAGGCACGCCTCTCCGGCCCCCTCCTCGACCGCATCGACCTCCGCGTCGAAGCCGAGCCCGTCACCCGATCCGACCTCCTCGGACAAGGCGGCCGGGGCGAAACCACCGCCGCCGTCGCCGACCGCGTCCGCGAAGCCCGCGCCCGCGCAGCAGCCCGCCTCGCCGACACCCCCTGGAACGTCAACAGCGAAGTCCCCGGACACGAACTGCGTACCCGCTACCTCGTCCACCCCGGAGCCCTCGCCGCCGCGGAACGCGACATCGAACGCGGACTCCTCACCGCACGCGGCCTCGACCGCGTCCTCCGCGTCGCCTGGACCGTCGCCGACCTCGCCGGACACGACCGGCCCGACACCCACGACGTCGAACTCGCCCTCCAACTGCGCACCGGCATCACCCGAGGCGTACCCGTCGGAGCAGGGGACTTCTCATGACCCCCGACGAAACACGCAGCACACCAACACCACGCCGCACCACCCCCGGCGAACAACACGCCACAGAAGAAACACCCCACGCCACCCCCGACGACGAACGCCTCGCCCGCGCCGCCCTCACCCGCATCGTCGAACCCGGCGACGAACACGCCGGCCGCTGGCTCCGCCGCTACGGCGCCACGGGCTTCCTCCGACTCCTCCGCGAACCCGCCGCAGCCGATCACGCCGCACACACCGACACCACCCTCCCGCCCCACCCGAGCCCCTCAGCCACACAGGGCTCCACCCCCACCCCCGACACCGGCGCCCTCCCCGGCACCGGAGAGAAACGCATCGACGGATGGCGACGCCGAGCCGCAACCGTCGAACCACGACGAGACCTCGACGCCGCCACCCGACACGGCGCCCGGCTCGTCATCCCCGGCGACACCGAATGGCCCCGGCAACTCGACGACCTCGGCGACACCCGCCCGATCGGACTCTGGATCCGCGGCCCGGCCGACCTGCGAACCTGGGCCCTGCGCTCCGTCGCCGTCGTCGGCGCCCGCGCCTGCACCCCCTACGGCGCACACATGGCCACCACCCTCGCCTCCGGACTCGCCGAACACGGCTGGGTCGTCGTCTCCGGCGCCGCCTTCGGTATCGACGGCGCCGCCCACCGAGGCGCCCTCGCCGCCCAAGGCGCCACCGTCGCCGTCCTCGCCTGCGGCGTCGACACCCCCTACCCCCGCGGCCACGCCGGACTCATCGGACGCATCGCCGAACAAGGCCTCGTCGTCGGAGAGTTACCACCCGGCAGCCACCCCACACCCAGCAGATTCATCCTCCGCAACCGCGTCATCGCCGCCCTCACCCGCGGCACCGTCGTCGTCGAGGCCCAGTACCGCAGCGGCTCCCTCGTCACCGCCCGCAGCGCCCACCGCCTCGGCCGCCACACCATGGGCATCCCCGGCGCCGCCACCAGCGGCCTCTCCGCCGGAGTCCACGAACTCCTGCGAGGCGAGGCCACCCTCGTCACCGACGCCGCCGAAGTGATCGAACTCGTCGGCGACATGGGCCAACTCGCCCCCGCCCGCCGCGGACCCGTACTACCCCGAGACCTCCTCGACCCGCACACCGCCCACATCCTCGAAGCCCTCCCCGCCGGCCACCCCACACCCGCACCGGTGATCGCCGACCGAGCCGGCACCACCCCCGACGACACCCTCGCCCGGCTGTACGAACTCCACGCCCTCGGCTTCGTCGAACGACAAGGCGACGACTGGCGGTTGACGAACAGCCCCCCAGAAGGGAGGAACGCGCGGCGAGGCGGTACTTGACCTGGAGCATTCGGGTGAAAAGGTAATGCCGATGAACAATCGAGTTCTCTCGGCCGCATCCGAGGGGCCGACACGCGCCACGGCCCCGCGTTCGAAGATGTGGACGAGGGCGCCCACCCCGACCGGCGCGATCCGCAGAGGTTCGCTCACCGCGACAGTCCAGTCACGCTACGCTCACCAGGATTCCCTACCGGACACACCCACCGACCCACTCCACAGCAGAACGGCTCAAGGCAACGCATGCCCCAGCACACCTCCGGGCCTGACCGCGCTGCGGTGCCCCCAGCAGCCCGGGGAGGCACCGTGCGACCGCCCGCACCGACATCGCTCGACGAACTGTGGCGCTCGTACAAGGACACGGGCGACGAGCGGCTGCGGGAGCAGCTGATCCTGCACTACTCCCCGCTCGTGAAGTACGTCGCCGGCCGCGTCAGCGTCGGACTGCCGTCCAATGTGGAACAGGCCGACTTCGTCTCCTCCGGAGTCTTCGGACTGATCGACGCCATCGAGAAGTTCGACGTCGAGCGGTCGATCAAGTTCGAGACCTACGCCATCACCCGCATCCGCGGCGCCATGATCGACGAACTCCGCGCCCTGGACTGGATCCCCCGCTCCGTACGCCAGAAGGCACGCAACGTCGAGCGCGCCTACGCCACCCTCGAGGCCCAACTGCGGCGGACCCCCTCCGAAAGCGAGGTCGCCGCCGAGATGGGCATCGCCCTGGAGGAACTGCACGCCGTTTTCAGCCAGTTGTCCCTGGCGAACGTCGTGGCACTCGAAGAGCTGCTGCACGTCGGAGGCGAGGGCGGCGACCGGCTGTCCCTCATGGACACCCTCGAGGACACGGCCGCCGACAACCCCGTCGAGGTCGCCGAGGACCGCGAGCTCAGAAGGCTGCTCGCCCGGGCGATCAACACGCTCCCCGAGCGCGAGAAGACCGTCGTCACGCTGTACTACTACGAGGGCCTCACCCTCGCCGAGATCGGCAATGTCCTCGGCGTCACCGAGAGCAGGGTCAGCCAGATCCACACCAAGTCGGTCCTGCAGCTGCGCGCCAAGCTGGCCGATGTAGGGCGCTGACGCCGCGAGGCCGGTCGTACAGTGGAGCCGTGCCCAGGATTCGAGCGGCCAGTGTGGCCGAGCACCGGACGATGCAGCGCGGCGCCCTGCTGGACGCCGCGCGATCCCTGCTGTCCGAGGGCGGTACGGAAGCGCTGACCTTCCCCGCCCTCGCCGAGCGCACGGGCCTCGCCCGCTCCTCGGTGTACGAGTACTTCCGCTCCCGCGCGGCCGTCGTCGAGGAGCTGTGCGCCGTCGACTTCCCCGTCTGGGCGGCCGAGGTCGAGGCGGCGATGGCCCAGGCCGACACGGCCGAGGGCAAGGTCGAGGCGTACGTACGCCAGCAGCTGGAGCTGGTGGGGGACCGGCGCCACCGGGCGGTCGTCGCCATCTCCGCGAGCGAGCTCGACGACGGCGCCCGCGAGAAGATCCGCGCCGCCCACGGCGGTCTCGTCGCCATGATCGTCGAAGCCCTCGCGGACCTCGGCCAGGCCCAGCCGCGCCTCGGCGCGATGCTCCTCCAGGGCGTCGTGGACGCGGCCGTACGCCGAATCGAGCTGGGAGCGGCGGAGGAGCCGGACCGGATCGCCGACGCGGCGGTCTCCATGGCCCTCCGAGGCGTCAGCGGCTGATCCCGCTGGGGGCCTCCCCCCCCGCCCCCTCCCCTCCCCCCCCGGCCCCCTCCGTAGTGGTTCCTGCGTCACGGCACCCCTGTCACCGGCAGCAGCCTTGAGGGGCCATGGCGGAGGAGGAGCAGTGGGTTCAGGTAGGTGTCGCCGCGTAGGAGGCCCCAGTGGAGGCAGGACTCCGGGCAGTGGGGGGTTTCCTCGGGCGGCGTGGTGAGGGTGGCGACCGGTTGGCCGCGGGTGACCGTGGTGCCGGTGGTGACTGTGGGGGTCACCGGTTCGTAGGTGGTGCGCAGGGGTGGGTTTCCGGTGTCCGGCAGGGTGATCGTGAGGACTCCGCGGCCTGCCACCCGGCCCGCGAAGGTGACGACGCCGGAGGCCGCCGCTTTCACCGGGGTGCCCGGTGGGGCGGCCAGGTCGAGGCCGCGGTGGCCGGGGCCGTAGGGGCCGGCCGGTGGGTCCCAGCCGCGGATGATCTCGGGGCGGGGTGGGCCCACGGGCCAGATCAGGGTGGCCATCAGGAGCAGTGTCGTGAGGTGCATGGGGATCACACTCCCGTGGGCGCCCGGTTCGTGGGGATCATGGTCGTTATCTGTGGAATACCGGCCGGTTGTGGACAGCGCCGTCACCCGGCACGCCCCGGGTCCCGTACACTTCCTATGGCGATCCGGGTCACCGGGTCGACTTCGCACGCCCCGCCACCCAACCCTCACCGGTCGTGGCAGCGCCTTTTCGGTCCCTTGTGGCACGGCGCGTCGGGGCGTCAGGACATAACCGAGAAACTCAAGGAGATACGGCCATGGCCGTCGTCACGATGCGGGAGCTGCTGGAGAGCGGCGTCCACTTCGGTCACCAGACCCGTCGCTGGAACCCGAAGATGAAGCGCTTCATCTTCACCGAGCGCAACGGCATCTACATCATCGACCTGCTCCAGTCGCTGTCGTACATCGACCGCGCCTACGAGTTCGTCAAGGAGACCGTCGCCCACGGCGGCTCCATCATGTTCGTCGGTACGAAGAAGCAGGCCCAGGAGGCCATCGCCGAGCAGGCGACGCGTGTCGGCATGCCGTACGTCAACCAGCGTTGGCTCGGTGGCATGCTCACCAACTTCTCCACCGTCTACAAGCGTCTGCAGCGCCTCAAGGAGCTCGAGCAGATCGACTTCGAGGACGTCGCCGCCTCGGGTCTCACCAAGAAGGAGCTCCTGGTCCTCTCCCGCGAGAAGGCCAAGCTGGAGAAGACCCTCGGTGGTATCCGCGAGATGCAGAAGGTGCCGAGCGCCGTCTGGATCGTCGACACCAAGAAGGAGCACATCGCCGTCGGTGAGGCGCGCAAGCTCCACATCCCGGTCGTCGCGATCCTCGACACCAACTGTGACCCCGACGAGGTCGACTACAAGATCCCGGGCAACGACGACGCGATCCGCTCCGTCACCCTGCTCACCCGCGTGATCGCCGACGCCGTCGCCGAGGGCCTCATCGCCCGCTCCGGCGCTGCGACCGGTGACTCGAAGCCGGGCGAGAAGGCCGCGGGCGAGCCGCTCGCCGAGTGGGAGCGCGACCTGCTCGAGGGTGAGAAGAAGGCTGACGAGGCCGAGGTCCAGACCTCTGCCGAGACCGAGAAGGTCGCCGACGCCGAGGCTGCCACGGCTGCCGAGGTCGTCGAGGCTGCGGAGGCTCCGGCCGCCGAGGCCGAGCAGGCCTGACCCACGGCCCGACCTTCACAGGTCCGGTTGTTTCGGATGTAGACGGCGGGGGCCCACGAAGCCCCCGCCGTCCACCCGTAGATCTTTCAGACTTCGAGAGAGAAACTCAGACTCATGGCGAACTACACCGCCGCTGACGTCAAGAAGCTCCGTGAGCTCACCGGCGCCGGCATGATGGACTGCAAGAAGGCTCTGGACGAGGCCGACGGCAACGTCGACAAGGCCGTCGAGGCCCTGCGCATCAAGGGCCAGAAGGGCGTCGCCAAGCGCGAGGGCCGCTCTGCCGAGAACGGCGCCGTCGTCTCCCTCATCGCCGACGACAACACCTCCGGTGTCCTCGTCGAGCTGAAGTGCGAGACGGACTTCGTCGCCAAGGGTGACAAGTTCCAGGCCGTCGCCGCCGCGCTCGCCGCGCACGTCGCCGCCTCCGCCCCGGCCGACCTGGAGGCGCTGCTCGCCTCCGAGATCGAGCCCGGCAAGACGGTTCAGGCGTACGTCGACGAGGCCAACGCCAACCTGGGCGAGAAGATCGTTCTCGACCGCTTCGCGCAGTACGCCGACGGCTTCGTCTCGGCCTACATGCACCGCACCATGCCCGACCTGCCCCCGCAGATCGGTGTTCTCGTCGAGTTCGACAAGGAGAACGCCGAGGTCGCCAAGGGTGTCGCGCAGCACATCGCCGCCTTCGCGCCGAAGTACCTCACCCGTGAGGACGTTCCGGCCGAGGTCGTCGAGACCGAGCGTCGCGTCGCCGAGGAGACCACCCGCGCCGAGGGCAAGCCCGAGGCCGCGCTCCCGAAGATCGTCGAGGGTCGCGTGAACGGCTTCTTCAAGGACGCCACGCTGCTCGGCCAGCCGTACGCGCTGGACAACAAGAAGTCCGTCCAGCAGATCCTGGACGAGGCCGGTGTCACCCTGAAGCGCTTCACGCGCATCAAGGTCGGCATCTGAGTCCGTACGCAACGGACACCGGACCCCGGTAGGGTCTGAAGCAGTCGTCCACGCTCGCGTAGGACGACCGCAGATCTGACGAGGAGGCCATTGCCGTACGGGAAACCGCAAGGACCCACCGGCAATGGCCTTCGTCGTATGTGCACGAGGAGATCTCCATGAACCAGTCCGCCGCACAGGGCGACGACATCCACGGCAAAAAGGCCGGCCGCTTCATGCTGAAGCTGTCCGGCGAGGCGTTCGCCGGCGGCGGCGCGCTCGGCGTCGACCCCGACGTCGTGCACAAAATCGCGCGCGAGATCGCCGCGGTCGTCCGCGACGGAGCGGAGATCGCGGTCGTGATCGGCGGCGGAAACTTCTTCCGCGGCGCAGAGCTGCAGGTGCGCGGCATGGACCGGGCGCGCTCCGACTACATGGGAATGCTCGGCACCGTCATGAACTGCCTTGCCCTCCAGGACTTCCTGGAGAAGGAAGGCATCGACTCCCGTGTCCAGACGGCCATCACCATGGGCCAGGTCGCGGAGCCGTACATCCCGCTGCGTGCCGTGCGCCACCTGGAGAAGGGCCGTGTGGTCATCTTCGGTGCCGGTATGGGAATGCCGTACTTCTCCACCGACACCACGGCCGCCCAGCGTGCCCTGGAGATCGACGCCGAGGCCCTGCTGATGGGCAAGAACGGCGTGGACGGGGTCTACGACTCCGACCCGAAGTCCAACCCCGACGCGGTCAAGTTCGACGCGCTGGAGTACGGCGAGGTGCTCTCCCGCGACCTGAAGGTCGCGGACGCCACCGCCATCACGCTGTGCCGCGACAACAATCTCCCGATCCTCGTCTTCGAACTGCTCGCGGAGGGCAATATCGCGCGCGCGGTGAAGGGTGAGAAGATCGGCACTCTCGTGAGCGACCAGGGCACCCGGGCCTGAGCCTCGGCTCGAATCCGGGTACCTCCCCGCGAGGGGATGGACAGAGCCCTGCCGGTCGTACACCGTGCAGGACAAGACGCGACGACACGCAGGAGCAAGTGGTGATCGAAGAGACCCTCCTCGAGGCCGAGGAGAAGATGGAGAAGGCCGTCGTGGTCGCCAAGGAGGACTTCGCCGCGATCCGCACCGGCCGTGCGCACCCGGCGATGTTCAACAAGATCGTGGCCGACTACTACGGTGCCATCACGCCGATCAATCAGCTGGCGTCGTTCTCGGTGCCCGAGCCGCGCATGGCCGTGGTGACCCCGTTCGACAAGAGCGCGCTGCGCAACATCGAGCAGGCGATCCGGGACTCGGACCTCGGCGTCAACCCGAGCAACGACGGCAACATCATCCGTGTGGTGTTCCCGGAGCTCACCGAGGAGCGCCGCCGCGAGTACATCAAGGTCGCCAAGGGCAAGGCCGAGGACTCGAAGATCTCCATCCGTTCCGTGCGCCGCAAGGCGAAGGAGACCATCGACAAGCTGGTCAAGGACGGCGAGGTCGGCGAGGACGAGGGCCGTCGCGGCGAGAAGGAGCTCGACGACACCACCGCGAAGTACGTGGCGCAGGTGGACGAGCTGCTCAAGCACAAGGAAGCCGAGCTGCTCGAGGTCTGATGAACGACTCTTCCTGGGGGGCCCCGGCCGGTTCCGGCTACTGGGGGCCCGACCAGGGGCCTGCCCCGGCGGGTCCCGCATACGATGGGCTGCAGGCGGCGCAGACTCGGCCCATGCCCATCGTGCCCGACGTCCCCGCCGGCGATCACCAGGACGACCACGACCGGGGGGCCGCTCAGCCGAGTGGTCCCCTGTTCCGTGACGAGACGCCGAACGAGCACCCGCAGGAGCCCATGTCCAGCCCGTCGCAGCCCGCTCCCGCGGCTCCGCAGAAGAAGAGCGCGGGGCGCGACCTGGGCGCGGCCATAGGGGTCGGCGTCGGGCTCGGCGCCGTGATCATCGCGTCGTTGTTCATCTGGAAGGCCGCGTTCGTCGGCGTGATAGCGGTCGCCGTCGTGGTCGGTCTGTGGGAGCTCACCTCCCGTCTGCAGGAGCGCAAGGGCATCAAGGCTCCGCTCGTCCCGCTCGCCGTCGGCGGTGCGGCGATGGTGGTGGCCGGGTACGTCCGGGGTGCGGAGGGGGCCTGGGTCGCCATGGCCCTGACCGCGCTCGCGGTGCTGGTGTGGCGTATGACGGAGCCGCCCGAGGGCTATCTGAAGGACGTCACGGCGGGTGTGTTCGCCGCGTTCTACGTGCCGTTCCTGGCGACGTTCGTGTCGTTGATGCTCACGGCCGACGACGGGCCGGAGCGGGTGCTCACGTTCCTGGTGCTGACGGTGGTCAGTGACACCGGTGCGTATGCGATCGGCTGGCGTTTCGGCAAGCACAAGCTGGCTCCGCGGATCAGTCCCGGGAAGACCCGTGAGGGTCTGCTCGGTGCGGTGGCGTTCGCGATGGCGGCGGGCGCGCTGTGCATGGAGTTCCTGATCGACGATGGCTCGTGGTGGCAGGGTCTGCTGCTGGGCCTCGCGGTGGCGGCGAGTGCGACGCTCGGCGACCTCGGCGAGTCGATGATCAAGCGTGATCTGGGCATCAAGGACATGGGCACGCTGCTGCCGGGGCATGGCGGCATCATGGACCGGCTGGACTCCTTGCTGCCGACCGCTCCGGTGGTGTGGCTGCTGTTCGTGCTGTTCGTCGGCACGGCCTGACAGACGCGATCGTGGTGAAGGGCCCGTCGTCCCCTCGGGGACGGCGGGCCCTTCCCGTTCTTGGTGCCGCCATGCGGTGGACGTCCACGGCGGGTCGGGGCCGCGACGTCGGGGGCGTTGGCACGATGCGCCCATGGCACGCAGGGGAGGCAGCGCGGAAGGTCCGGCGGCGGGGGCGCGACTCGTCCTGTTGACGCTCGCCGCCGGTCAGTTCCTGATGGCGCTCGACAGCTCCGTCATGAACGTCTCGATCGCGACGGTGGCCGACGACGTCGGGACCACGGTCACCGGGATCCAGGGCGCCATCACGGCGTACACGCTGGTGATGGCGATGTTCATGATCCCCGGGGGCAAGGTCGGGGCGCTGATCGGCCGTAAGCGCGCGTTCATGATCGGTTGTGTCGTCTACGGCTGCGGGTCCCTCACCACGGCGCTGGCACCGAACCTTCCCGTGCTGCTGTTCGGCTGGTCGTTCCTGGAGGGCATCGGGGCGGCGCTCATCATGCCGGCGATCGTGGCCCTGGTGGCCGGCAACTTCGCCACGGAGCGGCGCGCGGCGGCGTACGGCATCGTGGCGGCCGCCGGGGCGGTGGCCATCGCTCTGGGACCGCTCATCGGAGGCGTCGCCACGACGTACTTCTCCTGGCGCTGGGTCTTCGCCGGCGAGGTCCTGGTGGTGCTCGTCATCCTGGTGTTCGCCCGCCGAATCGCGGACACCGTGGGCGAGGAGCGCCGTCGGATCGACCTTGTCGGCGCCGCGCTGTCCGCGCTGGGGCTGGGGGTCTTCGTCTACGGAGTGCTCCGCTCGGACGAGTGGGGCTGGTTCCGGCCGAAGCCCGACGCACCCTCGTGGCTCGGTGTGTCGATGGTCGTGTGGATGATGCTGGCGGGCCTGCTGCTGGTGTGGCTCTTCCTCCGCTGGGAGGCGCGGCTCGTGCGCCGCGACCGGGAGCCGCTCGTCGACCCGACCGTGTTGCGGAACAAGCAGCTCACCGGCGGTCTGACGATGTTCTTCTTCCAGTACCTCGTCCAGATGGGTGTCTTCTTCGTCGTACCCCTCTATCTGTCCGTCGCGCTGGGCCTGTCCGCGCTCATGACCGGGGCGCGCATCCTGCCGCTGTCGGTGACCCTGCTGGCAGCGGCGGTCCTGATTCCGCGTTTCTTCCCGGACGTCTCGCCGCGGCGGGTGGTACGGCTCGGGGTGCTCGCGCTGCTCGCGGGCGCGGTCGCCCTGATGGCCGCGCTGGACGCCGACGCCGGCGCGGAGATCGTCACGGTCCCCCTCCTGCTGATCGGGCTCGGCATGGGCGCGCTGGCCTCGCAGCTCGGTTCGGTCACCGTGTCCGCCGTACCGGACAGCAAGAGCGCGGAGGTCGGCGGTATCCAGAACGCCGTCACCAACCTCGGTGCCTCGATCGGTACGGCGCTGGCCGGGTCGCTGCTGATCGCCGCGCTCACGTCCTCGTTCCTGACCAGCGTCGAGCAGAACGCGGCGATTCCGGCCGAGGTCAAGAACCAGGCCGCCGTCGAGCTCCAGAGCGGCGTTCCGTTCCTCTCGGACGCCCAGCTCAAGACGGCTCTCGACGAGGCGGGTACCAGCCCGGAGGTGACGCAGGCCGCCCTGGACGCGAACGCCGCCGCGCGCCTGGACGGCCTGCGGGCCGCGCTGGCGATCCTCGCCCTCTCCTCGGCCGTGGCGCTGTTCTTCACCCCGCGCATCCCTTCCACGCAGCCCGGCTCGCCGCGGCCCTGACGGGCACGTGTCGTCGCTGTGCGCGGCGACCGGCGAGGAAGCCGTTCGGACCTGCCGGAGGGCGGGGGCGAGCGGTCGGCGTGAGGCTGGGGGTGAGGCCCAGGGCGCCGGACGGCGAGCCCGTGGCGGCCGTACCGTCCGGAAGGAGCGTGATCGGCATGGCCCGGAACCGCCGTCTGATCCTGAGCACGCCGTCGGAGGTCTGGCGGCTGCTGTCCAACGGCCACCGTTACGGGGAGTGGGTCACGGGAACCCAGCAGGTCCTGGCGGCGGACCCGCACTGGCCGGACGTGGGCGCCCGACTGAAGGTCCGGGTCGGCGGCGGCCCCTTCACCCTCGACGACACGGTCGTCGTCCGCATCTGCGAGCGGGAGCGGCGCCTGGAGCTGGAGGCGAAGGCGGAGCCCTTCGGTGCGGCCCGTATCGCCATGACCTTGCTCCCCTGGGGCGAGCACACGCTCTTCACCCTCGACTGGCATCCCCTCCGGGGCCCGGGCATCCGTATGCACGGGCTTCCCGTGGACTACCTCGTCGCCGTCCGCAACGGCATGATGCTGACGAAGCTGGCGAGGATCGCGGTGCAGGAGCACGCCGAACACACGGTCCAGGCCGTCTGACGGCCGCGGGGCCCGCCGCCGACGGCCCCGCCCCGGCGGCACGCGGTGCGGGACGGGCCACGAGGCCTCGGCCGTGGGGGCCCGCCGACGACGGCCCGGCCGTGCCGGGACGGGCCGTGCGGCTCCGGCCGCGTGGGACGGGCAGTGCAAGGGCGCCCGCGGTGCGGGACCGGCGGAGTGGCCTCCGCCGTACGGGCCCGCCGCCGACGGCCCGGTCGCATGCGACGGGCGGGGCGAAGGCGCCCTCCGTGCGGCTCCGGCCGCGAGGGTTTCCGCCGTGCGGGCCCGCCGCCGACGGCCCCGGCGGCACGCGGTGCGGGGCCCGCCGCGACCGCCCCGAGTCATGCGTGCGCGTCTGCGACACTGGTACCACCATGCCCAAGCCCGGAGAACTCACTTTCGTCGCCCCCCGCGGAGCCAAGAAGCCGCCGCGGCACCTCGCCGACCTCACGCCCGCCGAGCGCAAGGAGGCCGTCGCCGCGATCGGCGAGAAGCCGTTCCGCGCCAAGCAGCTGTCCACGCACTACTTCGCGCGGTACGCCCACGACCCCGCCGAGTGGACCGACATCCCCGCGTCCTCGCGCGAGAAGCTGCAGGGCGAGCTGCTGCCCGACCTGATGTCCGTGGTCCGGCACATCTCGTGCGACGACGACACCACCCGTAAGACCTTGTGGAAGCTGCACGACGGCACGCTCGTCGAGTCCGTGCTGATGCGGTACCCGGACCGGGTCACCATGTGCATCTCCTCGCAGGCCGGCTGCGGGATGAACTGCCCGTTCTGCGCCACCGGACAGGCCGGTCTCGACCGGAACCTGTCGACCGCCGAGATCGTGCACCAGATCGTCGACGGGATGCGCGCCCTGCGCGACGGCGAGGTGCCCGGCGGGCCCGCGCGGCTCAGCAACATCGTCTTCATGGGCATGGGTGAGCCGCTCGCCAACTACAAGCGGGTCGTCGGCGCCATCCGCCGGCTGACCGACCCCGAGCCGGACGGCCTCGGCCTGTCCCAGCGCGGGATCACCGTCTCCACCGTCGGTCTGGTGCCCGCGATGCTGCGCTTCGCCGACGAGGGCTTCAAGTGCCGGCTCGCCGTCTCCCTGCACGCCCCCGACGACGAGCTGCGCGACACCCTCGTGCCCGTCAACACGCGCTGGAAGGTCCGCGAGGTCCTCGACGCCGCGTGGGAGTACGCGGAGAAGTCCGGCCGCCGGATCTCCATCGAGTACGCCCTGATCCGCGACATCAACGACCAGGCGTGGCGCGGCGACCTCCTCGGGCGGCTGCTCAAGGGCAAGCGGGTGCACGTCAACCTGATTCCGCTGAACCCGACGCCCGGGTCGAAGTGGACCGCCTCCCGTCCCGAGGACGAGAAGGCGTTCGTCGAGGCCATCGCCGCCCATGGCGTCCCGGTCACCGTCCGTGACACCCGCGGTCAGGAGATCGACGGTGCCTGTGGACAGCTGGCGGCGTCCGAGCGCTGACCTTGTACTCTGTGCTCGAACACATCTCCATATTCCGACAGGGGAGCGCCACAGCGCTGAGAGTGCGGTCAGGACCGCAGACCCTCTGAACCTCGCCCAGGTCATTCTGGGTAGGAAGTTCGGTCGTAACTCGAGCTGTTGCGCCCTGCCCGCCTCACGGTCGGCAGGGCCGCGTCTCTTCCTGGTCACACCCAGGAGGAATTCCAGTGAGCACCAAGAAGATGGCCGCCGCGGCGATCGTCGCCGCGCTCGGCGTCACCACGCTCGCCGCGTGCGGCACCGAGGACGTCCGGGACGCGGCGGGCAAGTCCGGCGCGCCCACCCCGAAGACCGTGACCCTCGTGAGCCACGACTCCTTCAACGCCTCCAAGGAGGTGCTGGCGGAGTTCACCAAGCAGACCGGCTTCACGGTCAAGGTCCTCAAGAGCGGCGACGCCGGCGAGGCCGTCAACAAGGAGATCCTGACCAAGGGATCCCCGCAGGGCGACGTCTTCTTCGGCGTCGACAACACCCTGCTGTCCCGCGCGCTCGACAACGGGATCTTCGTCCCGTACGAGGCGAAGGGCCTGGACCGGATCCCGACCGAGGTCCAGCTCGACAAGGAGCACCGGGTCACCCCGATCGACTCCGGTGACATCTGCGTCAACTACGACAAGAAGTACTTCGCGGACAAGAAGCTCGCACCCCCGCAGACCTTCGACGACCTGGCGAAGCCCGCGTACAAGGACCTGCTGGTCGTGGAGAACCCCGAGCGTTCCTCCCCGGGCCTCGGCTTCCTGCTCGGCACCGCCGCCCAGTACGGCGACGACGGCTGGCAGGACTACTGGAAGAAGCTCAAGGCCAACGGCGTGAAGACCGTCGACAGCTGGGAGCTCGCCTACAACCAGGAGTTCTCCGGCTCCGCCGGCGGCAAGAAGGCCAAGGGGGACCGGCCGCTGGTCGTCTCGTACGCCTCCAGCCCGCCGGTCGAGGTCCTCTACTCCGAGCCGCAGCCCAAGGAAGCCCCCACCGGGGTCTCCACCGGCACCTGCTTCCGGCAGACCGAGTTCGCCGGGCTGCTGAACGGGGCGAAGAACCCCGAGGGCGGCAAGGCGCTGATCGACTTCCTGATCTCCAAGAAGTTCCAGGACGACATGCCGCTGCAGATGTTCGTCAACCCGGTGGCCGAGGACGCCACCCTGCCGGAGCTCTTCACGAAGCATGGTGTGGTGATCGACAAGCCGCAGACGATGGCGCCCGCGAAGATCGCCGAGAACCGTGACCAGTGGATCCAGCAGTGGTCGTCGCTCGTTCTGAAGTAGTTCCCGACCGCAGGGGAAGCGCGGCGCGGCTCGGCCTGATGGTCGTGCCCGCCGCCTTCTTCGCGCTCTTCTTCGCCTGGCCCGTCGTCTCGATCGTCGAGCGCGGGCTGCGGGTCGACGGGGCGTGGCAGTTCGGCCGGTTCGGCGAGACGCTGAGCCGGCCCGAGATCCTCGACGTACTCTGGTTCACGCTCTGGCAGGCGCTCGCCTCCACCGGGCTGACCCTGCTGATCGCGCTGCCCGGCGCGTATGTCTTCGCCCGCTTCGACTTTCCCGGCAAGGGGCTGCTGCGCGCCGTCGTCACCGTGCCCTTCGTGATGCCGACCGTCATGGTCGGTACGGCCTTCCTGGCGCTTGTCGGGCGAGGCGGGCTCCTCGACGAACTGTGGGGCATGCGGCTCGACACCACCGTGTGGGCGATCCTGATCGCCCATGTGTTCTTCAACTACGCCGTCGTCGTACGGACCGTCGGCGGCCTGTGGGCGCAGCTCGACCCGCGCCAGGAGGAGGCCGCCCGGGTCCTCGGCGCGTCCCGCTGGACCGCCTGGCGGACCGTGACCCTGCCGGCGCTCGCGCCGTCCGTCGCCGCGGCCGCGCTGATGGTGTTCCTCTTCACCGCGAGCTCCTTCGCCGTCGTGCAGATCCTCGGCGGATCCACGTACTCCACCCTGGAGACGGAGATCTACCGGCAGACCGTCGTCCGCTTCGATCTGACGACGGCGGCCGTCCTCACGATGGTGCAGTTCGTCGCCGTCGGCGTGGTCCTCGCCGTGCACGCCCGCACCGTCCGCCGGCGGGAGGCCGCGCTGAAGCTGGTCGCACCCGAGCAGACCGCGCGCCGGCCCCGGGGAGTCGGCCAGTGGGCGCTGTTCGCGGGCGTCCTGCTCTCCGTCGCCCTGCTGATCGTGCTGCCGCTCGGCGTCCTCGTCGAGCGGTCCTTCGCCACCTCCGACGGATACGGGTTCGACTACTACCGGGCGCTGCAGACGCCGGACCCCTCCGGCACCTTCCTCGTGCCGCTGCTGGACACGATCGGGAACTCGCTCCGGTACGCCGTCGTCGCCACCCTGATCGCCCTCGTCATCGGCGGACTCGCGGCGGCGGCCCTCACCCGGCGGGCGGGGCGGCTCGTGCGCGGCTTCGACGCGCTGCTGATGCTGCCGCTCGGGGTCTCCGCCGTCACCGTCGGCTTCGGCTTCCTGATCACCCTGGACGAGCCGCCGTTCGACCTGCGGGCGAGCTGGATCCTCGTGCCGCTCGCGCAGGCCCTGGTCGGTGTCCCCTTCGTCGTACGGACGATGCTGCCGGTGCTCCGTGCGGTCGACGAGCGGCTGCGGGAGGCTGCGGCCGTGCTCGGGGCGTCGCCGCTGCGTGCCTGGCGCGAGGTCGATCTGCCGCTGGTACGGCGCGCGCTGCTGATCGCGGCCGGATTCGCCTTCGCGGTGTCCCTCGGAGAGTTCGGCGCGACGGTCTTCATCGCCCGGCCCGACAGCCCGACGCTGCCGGTCGCGGTGGCCCGGCTACTCGGCCGGCCCGGGGAGCTCAACTACGGCCAGGCCATGGCCCTTTCGACGATTCTGATGGTGGTGTGCGCGGTGGCCCTGCTGCTGCTCGAACGGCTCCGCACCGACCGGACCTCCGGGGAGTTCTGATGCTGACGCTCAAGGACGCGACCGTACGGTTCGGGCAGCGGGCCGTGCTCGATTCGGTGGACCTGCAGGTGGCCGAGCACGAGATCGTGTGCGTGCTCGGGCCGAGCGGCAGCGGAAAGTCCACGCTGCTGCGGGCCGTCGCCGGACTCCAGGCCCTCGACGAGGGCCGGGTGCTGCTCGGCGGCAGCGACCAGGCCGGGGTGCCGGCGCACCGGCGCGGCGTCGGGCTCATGTTCCAGGACCACCAGCTCTTCCCGCAGCGGGACGTCGGCGGCAACGTCGCCTTCGGGCTGCGGATGCGCCGCGTCGGGAAGGCAGAACAGGACCAGCGGGTCCGGGAGTTGCTGGAACTGGTCGGTCTGCCCGGGGCGGGACGGCGGGCCGTCGCCTCGCTGTCCGGCGGCGAACAGCAGCGCGTGGCGCTCGCCCGCGCACTCGCCCCACACCCCCGGCTCCTCATGCTGGACGAGCCGCTCGGCCAGTTGGACCGAGGGCTGCGGGAGCGGCTCGTGGTCGAACTGCGTCGGCTCTTCGGCCGGTTGGGCACGACGGTGCTCGCCGTCACCCACGACCAGGGGGAGGCGTTCGCGCTCGCCGACCGGGTCGTGGTGATGCGGGACGGCAGGATCGCCCAGTCCGGCACTCCGCTGGAGGTGTGGCAGCGGCCCGCCTCCGAGTTCGTGGCGCGCTTCCTCGGATTCGACAACGTGGTGGCGGGGACGGTGAGCGGGGACGGGGCCGACACCGTGTGGGGGAAGGTCCCGGTGCCCGGCGGATCCCCGCAGGGCCGGGCGAAGCTCCTCGTGCGCCCGGGCGGCGTCCGCCTCGGTGCCGCGAAGGAGGGCCTGACCTGCACGGTCGAGGCCCGTACCTTCCGCGGCACGCACGTCGCCGTCCTGCTGCGCCCGGACGAAGGTCCCGCCTTGGAGGCGGAGTGCCCCCTCAGGGACGCACCCGAGGACGGCGCGCGGGTGGGCGTGACGTTCGCGGCCGAGGAGGTCGTGGTCCTGGCGGGGGAGTGAGCCCGGGAGTCCCGGCTCAGCCGAACCAGACCACCAGGCGGACGTTCTCCTCGCCGTACTGGGCCGCCAGCGCGCGCATCGACGCCCAGACAGGGCCCCAACGGCCGTCCGGCGGAACGATCATCCCCGCCGTGTAGACCACCGGACGGTACACGGCGCCGTTCAGACGGACCTCGCCGCCCGGCGGCCATTCGTTCAGGAAAAGATCCTCGCCGAAGACCTCCTCGGCCGCGTCGAGCACCTCGACCGGCGCCCAGAGCACGTCGTGCAGGACGAGTTCGCCGTCCGGCCCCGGCCGCCACTCGCCCACACGGTTCCCGTCGGGGCGGTCGCAGATCGGCGCGTCCCAGTCGACCGCCGCGATCTCGGCCCACGTCGCGTACGAGTGGCTGTGGTTCGGTTCGTCGTCCCGCTTCGGCACTTCCTCGCAGGAGTCCTCCGGCCAACCACGCGCGTCGAAGAGCGGCCGGTCCACCCCGAGGCTCCCGCCGTAGCCGAACATGGCTTCGCGCTCGTCCCGCTGCTTCCAGAGGTCGAAGTCGAGCAGATCGGCCTCCATCTCCCACGGTCCGCCCGCGGTGCGGGCCTCGATCAACCCGTCGATGAACGTCCCCATGGCCGCATCCTAGGAAACGCGTACGGGATCGGGCCGGGCCTCGGGCACGGCACCGTGTTCGTCCGGCACGCCCGTGTCCTCCGCCCCGTGGCCCTCCGGGGCGCCGAACCAGGCCACCGCCACCGCGCCGACGACCGCGAGGACGAAGCCGAGGACCGCGAGCCAGGCGAAGCCCGGGCGGGAGGCGTCGCCCAGCCACCACACGCCGATCATGCCGGGGAGCACCGTCTCGCCGACCACCAGCGCCGCCGTCGCCCCGTTCACCGAGCCGATCTGGAGCGCGACGGTGTGCAGATACATGCCGCCGACCCCGGCGACGAGGATCGCGTACAGCGCCGGGTCGGTGAGGAGCGCGCCGAGGTCGAAGGGGTCGATGCCGTTCAGGATCCGCACCCCGACGCCCAGTGCGCCGAAGCCCAGCCCGGAGAGCAGACCGGCCAGGATGGCCGCCCGGGCGCCCAGGAGCCGTACGAGCACCGTGCCGCCCACCATCAGGAGCAGCGAGATCGCGAGCAGCCACCAGTGCGTGGCGATCGGGGTGTGCCCGCTGCCCTCGGGGCCCGCCGCGCTCGCGAGGAGCACCAGCGCCGAGCAGACCACGCCGATCGACGTCCACTCCGCCCGGGTGAGCCGGATGCCGAGCATCCGGACGCTCAGGACCGCCGTGACGACCAGGTTCGCGCTGATCACGGTCTGGGACAGGAACAGCGGGAGCAGCCGGGCCGCGAGAGCGCCGAGACCGAAGCCGATGAAGTCCAGGATCGTGCCGACGACGAACTCCCACGTCGTCGCCGCCTTCGCGGTGGAGGACAGACTCGGCCCGCCGCGCTCCGTGAGCCGGCCCGCGGCGGCCGCCTCGCGCCGGGCGGACTTGCGCGACCCGACGGCCTGCAGGACGGAGCCCGTGCCGTAACAGATCGAGGCGGCGATGGCGGTCAGCAGTCCTATGAGCACCGAGTGGCTCCGTTCCCGAAAGATGGCGGTACGGACTGCCAGACGTGGGATCGGGCGTCGAAGTTGCCTCGCGCGGCCACCGACCGTTCGACCGACGGCGGTACGGCGGCCCTGGCGGGTCGTTCTGCTTCTGGAGGGCGGCCAGGCCCTTCCGCAGGTCGTCGGCTTTCATGACCGATCAGGCTCGCCGTGGGGAGCCGGGGCGGCACCATCTCGTCCGTCACCGCCGTCGCGCCCGCGGTCAGAGGCGTCGCAGGGCCTCCGGGGCCTCGTCGATCGAGTCCACCAGGGCGATCCTGGCCGCCATCGGGCGGTCCGCGGCGAGCGCCTGGAGCAGGGGCCAGGCGGGCAGCCGTCGCGTCCAGTGGGCGCGGTTCACCAGGACCATCGGGGTGGGCTCTCCCCGCGACTCGTAGTAGTTCGGCGTCGTGTTGTCGAAGATCTCCTGGACCGTGCCGGCCGCGCCGGGCAGGAAGACCACCCCGGCGCTGCAGCGCGCCAGCAGACCGTCCTCGCGGGTGGCGTTGGCGAAGTACTTCGCGATGTGGCCGGCGAACGGGTTCGGCGGCTCGTGGCCGTAGAACCAGGTGGGGATGCCGATCGAGTCGCCGCCCTTCGGCCAGCGGGCCCGGACCTCGAAGGCGGCGCGGGCCCACTCGGTGACGGACGGGGTGAACGACGGCGCCTTGGCGAGGAGTTCGAGCGCCTCGTCGAGGACGGCGTCGGCGAGCGGCGCGGTGTACGCGCCCAGGTTCGCGGCCTCCATCGCGCCGGGCCCGCCGCCCGTCGCCACGGTGAGGCCCGTACGTGCCAGGGACCGCCCGAGCCGGGCCGCACCGGCGTACGCGTCGGTGCCACGGCCCATCGCGTGCCCGCCCATCACACCGACGACCCCGGTGCCGGCGAGGAGCTCGTCGAGGGCGTCGGAGATCGCGTCGTCGTGGATGGAGCGGAGCATCGACGCGAAGACGTCGCCGTCGGCCTTCGTCCGCTGGAACCAGTCGTACGCGAGGGCGTCGGGGGTCGCCTCGTAGCCCTCGTCCCGGACGCCTTCGAACAGTTCGTCGGGGGAGTAGAGCCGGGCGCGGTACGGGTCGAACGGCAGATCCGGCACGGGCGGGAAGACCAGGGCCCCGTCGGCACGGACCTTGGCGGCGGCCTCCGGCTGCATGGCGCAGCCGAGGAAGACGGCGCCGGCGGTGGAGGCGGAGAGCAGCGCGAAGGTGTGGTCGGTGAGGTCGACGGACTGGATGCGGTAACCGAGGAGGGACCCTTGGGTGACGGCCGCGTCGAACTCGGCGGGGGTGTGGATCTCGCGCGCGTGCGGGCGGGTCATGTCGCCCACGATAGGCCCTCGTGGTGCGGGGCCCCGTCGAGGCGCCGCGCGGTGCGGGGCGGCGGGGGGCCGTCCCGTGCGCCCGCCCTCCCCCGGACTCCGTCCGGGGGACCCCAGTGGCGGGGCGGGATCGAGGGAAGCGGGCGACAGCCCACGTGGGTGGGGAAGTGGCGGCCCGCGCGGGGTGAACGCCCCACGCCGAGCTCAGCCCTTCAACGGGACCGCTGCCAGTTGGCCCACCAGGATCGTCAGGGGGAGGAACACCGCCAGCAGGGCCCCCGCCCGCATCAGGGCCGCGTTGCGGAGGGCTGTGGGTGGGGCGCCCAGGCGGACCAGGGCTTCCGTCGTGTGGGCGCGGCACTGCTTGGACTCCAGGGCCGCCGTCAGCAGCGTCGCCGTCGTGCAGGCCATCACCAGCGCCGCCCCCAGGCCCGTCAGCGGGCCGAAGCCGCCCGCCTGGGAGCCGTACAGCGTCGCCGCCGCGAGGGCGCCCGAGGCCACCGCGCACACCACGCCGAGCGGGCGGCCGATGCGCCGGGACTCGTCCATCAGCACCCGGCCGGCGAGGAGCCGGATCGCGCCGGGGCGGACCGCCTGGAGCAGGCGGCCGCACCAGTGGGTGATCCCCGGGCCCGCCATCGCGAGGCCGAGCGCGGTGAGGATCCAGCCGGCCAGCACGCCGCCGGGGTTGCCGTCGAAGCGGCCCGGCAGCGGGAAGGCGCCGTCCCCGCCGCCCTCGCCCGCGTACGTCTCGACCGCGAGGCCCATCGCGAGGAGCGCCACGCCCCAGGGGAGCCCGGAGGGGGCGGTCTTCTCGATGCCCTCGGGGGCCGGGGGAGTCCTGCGGGGGCGCAGCGCGAGCGCAGCGGCCGTCGAGGCGACCACCGGCAGGATCGCGAGCAGGGTGAGTGCGGCCGCGAGCGGGATCGGCTGGTGCGAGGCGAGCAGCTCGGCGGCGGCTCCGTCGAACGGCAGCCCGGTGATGTCCCCGCGCAGGTGCAGGTAGAACAGCAGCGCGACCATCGAGCCGAGCGTGCAGGAGACCGCCGTCGAGGCGGCGGCGATCGCCGTGAGCCGGGCAGGGCCGAGGCCGATCGCGGAGAGCCCGGGCCTCGGCCGCGTGCTGGGGTCCGTGCGGGCCACGGCGACCGCGAAGTGCGTGGTCGCCGCCAGGGGGACCAGGCACCACAGCAGCCGCAGGGTCGCCGCCGCCGACCGGTCCGGGTGGCCCACGGCGTACCCCAGCGTGCACAGCAGCAGAAAGCCGACCCCCGCGGCCGCCGCGGCGACCAGGAGGCGCCGCAGCAGGACGAGGGGGTGGGTCCCGCGGACTAGACGGAGAGCGAGCACGCGGCGACGCCCTCCGCCCCGGTGGTCGGCGCCGCGGTGCCGACGCGGCGCCCGTCGAGCAGGGCGACCGAGCGGTCGGCGAGGGTGGCGACCTCGCTGTCGTGGGTGGCGAGCAGCACGGTGATGCCGTGCGAGCGGGCCGCGGCGGTGAGCGTCCGCAGTACCTGGGACCCGTCGGCGCGGTGCAGGGAGGCGGTCGGCTCGTCGGCGAAGAGGACCGACGGGGTGGTGACCAGGGCCCGGGCGATGGCGATCCGCTGGCGTTGCGACTGGGTCAGGGCGTGCGGGCGCTTACGGCCGTGCATGCCGATGTCGAGCCGCTCCAGCCACTCCAGTGCGGAGGTCTTGGCCGCCTTGTGGGAGACACCGCGCAGCAGGAGCGGCAGGGCCGCGTTCTCCCAGGCGGTCAGTTCGGGGACGAGCCCGGGCTCGGGGTCGATCCAGCCGAAGCGGTCCCGGCGCAGCCGTTCGCGCTGGGACTGGCTCATGGTGTGGACGGGGCTGCTGTTGAACCAGACCTCGCCCTGCTGGGCGACCGTCTGTCCCGACAGACAGCGCATCAGCGTGGTCTTCCCGCTTCCGCGCGGGCCGATCAGGGCGAGGATCTCGCCCTCGCGCACGCCCAGGGAGACGCCGGTGAGAACGTCCGAGCCCTCCAGGGTGCAGTGCAGGGAACGCGCCCAGAGCACGTCGTTGTCCGGTGGGGCCATCGCGTACACCTCGATGTCGGATCCGATTCTTGCGTTCCCCCGTCCGGGGGAACGAAGGGACGGGCCTGTCGGTCACTGGGCACCGTAAGTATTCGGATCCGTTTGTACGGACAGCACGCGGCCCGGGCCGCCGCCATCCACTCGGATGGCGGCATACCCGGGCCGGGGTCACGCCGTGAGGGCGGCGTGAGGTCCTGTGCCTCGAAGGGCGGGGACGGTCAGAGCTTGGTCCACGCCTCGGTGAGCACCGAGCGCAGGATGCCTTCGATCTCGTCGAAGGTGCCCTGGTCGGCGATCAGCGGCGGGGCCAGCTGGATGACCGGGTCGCCACGGTCGTCGGCACGGCAGTACAGACCGTTCTCGAACAGCGCCTTGGAGAGGAATCCGTACAGGACGCGCTCGGTCTCCTCGTCCGTGAAGGACTCCTTGGTGACCTTGTCCTTCACGAGCTCGATGCCGTAGAAGAAGCCGTTGCCGCGGACGTCGCCGACGATCGGCAGGTCGTGCAGCTTCTTCAGGGTCTCGAAGAAGTTGCCCTCCTGGTCCAGCACGTGCTGGTTCAGGCCTTCCTTGTCGAAGATGTCGAGGTTGGCGATCGCGACCGCCGACGACACCGGGTGGCCACCGAAGGTGTAGCCGTGCAGGAAGGTGTTGTCGCCCTTGTAGAACGGCTCCGCGATGCGGTCCGAGACGATGCAGGCGCCGATCGGGGAGTAGCCCGAGGTCATGCCCTTGGCGCAGGTGATCATGTCCGGCACGTAGCCGAACTTGTCACAGGCGAACATCGTGCCGAGGCGGCCGAAGGCGCAGATGGTCTCGTCGGAGACGAGCAGCACGTCGTACTGGTCGCAGATCTCGCGTACGCGCTGGAAGTACCCGGGCGGCGGCGGGAAGCAGCCGCCGGCGTTCTGCACCGGCTCCAGGAAGACGGCCGCGACGGTCTCGGGGCCCTCGAAGAGGATCTGCTGCTCGATCTGGTCGGCGGCCCAGCGGCCGAAGGCCTCGGGGTCGTCGCCGTGGATCGGGGCGCGGTAGATGTTGGTGTTCGGCACCTTGTGCGCGCCGGGGACCAGCGGCTCGAAGGGGGCCTTCAGGGCCGGCAGGCCGGTGATCGACAGGGCGCCCTGCGGGGTGCCGTGGTAGGCGACCGCACGCGAGATGACCTTGTACTTGGTGTGCTTGCCCTGCAGCTTGAAGTACTGCTTGGCCAGCTTCCAGGCGGTCTCGACGGCCTCGCCGCCGCCGGTGGTGAAGAAGACCTTGTTCAGGTCGCCCGGGGCGTAGTCGGCCAGCCGCTCGGCGAGCTCGACGGCCTTGGGGTGCGCGTACGACCACACGGGGAAGAACGCGAGCTCCTGGGCCTGCTTGTACGCGACCTCGGCCAGCTCCTTGCGGCCGTGACCGGCGTTGACCACGAAGAGACCCGCGAGACCGTCGAGGTAGCGCTTGCCCTTGTCGTCGAAGATGTAGGTGCCCTCACCACGCACGATGGTGGGGACGGGGTTGTTCTCGTACGACGACATGCGGGTGAAGTGCATCCACAGGTGGTCGTACGCGGTCTTGGACAGGTCCTGGGTCACGGTTATCGAGTTCCCCACATATAGGTCTGCTTCTTGAGCTTGAGGTAGACGAAGCTCTCCGTGGAGCGCACGCCGGGGAGGGTCCGGATGCGCTTGTTGATCACATCCAGCAGGTGGTCGTCGTCCTCGCAGACGACCTCCACCATCAGGTCGAACGAGCCCGCGGTCATCACCACGTACTCACATTCAGACATGGCAGTCAGCGCGTCCGCGACCGGATCGAGGTCACCCTCGACGTTGATGCCGACCATCGCCTGCCGCCGGAGGCCCACGGTGAGAGGGTCGGTGACGGCGACGATCTGCATGACGCCCTGGTCGAGCAGCTTCTGGACGCGCTGTCGAACGGCCGCCTCGGACAGGCCCACGGCCTTGCCGATGGCGGCGTACGGACGGCGACCGTCCTCCTGGAGCTGCTCGATGATCGCCAGGGAGACGGCATCGATCGTCGGGGACGAACCGGAACCGGTTCTGGAGTTCGTGCTTTGACTGGCCACGGCTTCACTCTGCACCGAGACTCGTCGGTCTGGCAAGCCCAGAGCGATGTAATTCGTTGTTTCAGGCGTCGGATCTCACTGAATCCGAAGTTGGCGGATGTCGGGCCTGTCGAAAGCGTCAGGTAAGCGATTAGGCTGAGGTGTCTCAGCAAACGGGACGCCGCACGATGAAGTGCGACCATGAACGTGACAGGAGGGGTGGCAAAGTGACCACCGAGCTGCGCCGGCTGCGTAACTACATCAACGGGGAGTTCCGGGACGCCGCCGACGGACGGACCATCGATGTGGTCAACCCGGCCACGGGCGAGGTCTTCGCCACGTCTCCGCTCTCCGGACAGGCGGACGTCGACGCCGCCATGGACGCGGCCGCGGCCGCGTTCCCGGCCTGGCGGGACACGACGCCGGCCGAGCGCCAGAAGGTCCTGCTGAAGATCGCGGACGCCTTCGAGGAGCGCGCCGAGGACCTGATCGCCGCCGAGGTCGAGAACACCGGCAAGCCCGTCGCCCTCACGGCGAGCGAAGAGATTCCCCCCATGGTGGACCAGATCCGCTTCTTCGCGGGTGCCGCCCGGATGCTCGAGGGCCGTTCGGCCGGCGAGTACATGGAGGGCATGACCTCCATCGTCCGCCGCGAGCCCGTGGGCGTCTGCGCCCAGGTCGCGCCGTGGAACTACCCGATGATGATGGCCGTGTGGAAGTTCGCCCCGGCGCTCGCCGCGGGCAACACGGTCGTCCTCAAGCCGTCCGACACGACCCCCGCGTCGACCGTCCTGATCGCCGAGATCATCGGGCAGATCGTGCCCAAGGGCGTCTTCAACGTGATCTGCGGCGACCGCGAGACCGGCAAGGCGATGGTCGAGCACCCGACCCCGGCGATGGCCTCCATCACCGGTTCGGTACGCGCCGGCATGCAGGTCGCCGAGTCGGCGTCCAAGGACGTCAAGCGCGTCCACCTGGAGCTGGGCGGCAAGGCCCCGGTCGTCGTCTTCGAGGACACCGACATCGCCAAGGCCGTCGAGGACATCTCGGTGGCGGGCTTCTTCAACGCGGGCCAGGACTGTACGGCCGCGACCCGTGTCCTCGTGCACGAGTCCATCCACGACGAGTTCGTGGCGCAGCTCGCCAAGGCGGCCACGGACACGAAGACCGGGCAGCCGGACGACGAGGACGTGCTGTACGGCCCGCTGAACAACGCCAACCAGCTGAAGCAGGTCTCCGGCTTCATCGAGCGCCTCCCGGCCCACGCCAAGGTCGAGGCCGGTGGCCACCAGGTCGGCGAGAAGGGCTACTTCTACGCCCCGACCGTCGTCTCCGGCCTCAAGCAGGACGACGAGATCGTCCAGAACGAGGTCTTCGGCCCGGTCATCACGGTGCAGTCCTTCCGTGACGAGGGCCAGGCCCTGGAGTTCGCCAACGGCGTCGAGTTCGCCCTCGCCTCCTCGGTCTGGACGAAGGACCACGCCCGCGCGATGCGGATGTCGCGCGCGCTGGACTTCGGCTGCGTGTGGATCAACACCCACATCCCGCTGGTGGCGGAGATGCCGCACGGCGGCTACAAGAAGTCCGGCTACGGCAAGGACCTCTCGGCGTACGGCTTCGAGGACTACACGCGCATCAAGCACGTGATGACGTCTCTTGGCTAGATCGCCGGCTGTTCCGTCCGCGGCCCCGACACTCTTGATCGACAGGGTGTCGGGGCCGCGGCCGTTCGGTCGACGTACCGTCCATTGTTCCTTCGCGGCGGGCCCGGGATGCTGCACGGGTGAGAGCGACAGCCAGGAACAACATGTCCCGCCGGTCCCTGCTGCGCGGGATCGGTGGTGTGGGGGCCGCGACCGTGCTCGCCGGGTGCGGAGTGCCCGCCGCCTATGTCGAGCCGGGGGAGCGGGCCGGGCGGGACCTGTCAGCTCGGGACCGGACGCTCGACTTCGCGAACTGGCCCCTCTACATCGACACCGATGACGACGACACCTCGAAGCGGCCCACGCTGGACGCCTTCGGCGCCCGCACCGGGATCTCCGTGCGCTACACCGAGGAGATCAACGACAACGACGAGTTCTTCGGCAAGATCAGCCCGGCGCTGATGAACCACCAGGAGACCGGCCGCGACCTCATCGTCGTCAGCGACTGGATGGCGGCCCGGTTCGTACGGCTGGGCTGGGTGCAGGAGATGGACCGGGCGAAGCAGCCGAACGTCACCCGGTACCTGGACCCGCAGCTGCGCTCACCCTCCTTCGACGAGGGCCGGCTGCACTCCGTCCCCTGGCAGTCCGGGATCACCGGCATCGCGTACAACCGCAAGAAGCTGGGCCGGGAGATCCGGTCGGTCAAGGAGCTGTGGGACGCCGAACTGCGCGGGAAGGTCACCCTGCTCTCCGGGCTCGACGAGTCCTTCGCCCTGCTCATGCAGGGCAACGGCGTCGATGTGACCAAGTGGACCGCCGACGACTTCCACGCGGTCTGCGAGCAGATCGAGGGGCTCGTACGGAACCGGCACATCCGCCGCTTCACCGGCAACGACTACATCAAGGACCTGTCGACCGGCGACGTGCTGGCCTGCCAGGCGTACTCGGGCGACGTGATCCAGCTCCAGGCCGACAACCCCGACATCGAGTTCGTCGTCCCCGAGGAGGGCGCCGAGCTGTGGGCCGAGTCGCTGATGATCCCCAACCTGGCGCGGCACAAGACCAACGCCGAGAAGCTGATCGACTACTACTACGAGCCCGAGGTCGCCGCCGAGCTCGCCGCCTGGGTCAACTACGTCTGCCCGGTCCCCGCCGCCCGCGACGTCCTGGCCGACTCCGACGACGAGGAGCTGGCGGCCCTCGCCGAGGACCCGCTGATCTTCCCCGACGACGAGATGCGGGGGCGGCTCGCGATCGCCCGGGACATCACCTCGGAGGAGCGGACCGCGTTCGCGAAGAGGTGGAACTCGATCGTCGGCCTGTGAGTTCACCGGGGGTGACCTCGAATGTGAACTCGAACGTGAACTCGGCCGTGACGTACGGGCTGTTGGCCGCCTGGGCCCTGCACGACACCGAGGAGCTCCTCCTCGGACCCCGCTGGCTCCGGGAGCATCTGCCGGAGCTGCGCGAGCGCTTCCCGCAGGCCCCGGAGGCGGTGTGGAAGGTCGTGGAGAGCGTCGACGAGCGGGAGTTCACCGTCGCCGTGACGGCGGTGGGGGCCGTCGTCGCCGCCGCGGCCGTCGCCGGACAGCGTTCCGGCGGCCGGTCCGCCTTCTACCAGTCCGCGCTGAACGGCTTCGGCCTGCACGGCCTCGTCCATCTGGCGCAGGCCGCCGCCGTCCGCGGGTACACGCCAGGATCGGCGACCTCGCCGCTGATCGTCGTGCCCTTCACGCTCTGGGCGCGCGGGCGGCTGCGGCGGGCCGGTGTGCTGCGGCCGACGCGGGCCCGGGACGTGGTGACCGGGCTCGCGCTGGCCGCCGGCGTGACCGTCGCCGCGCACGCCCTCGCGCGGAAGGTGACCGGCCACCCCGGTTTTTGAACGCGTTCATGACGGGCGTAGGGTGCTGTCATGAACGAGGCGAAGGGGCCGCAGGCCCTTCTCAGGCGTATCCGTGTGTGGCTGGTCGTCTTCATCGTCTGTCTGGTGCTGAGCGGGGTCACCGCCTTCCCGCTCGTCACCGAACTGCACCTGATCGAGGACGCGTTGACGTCCTGGGCGTCGCCCGTCGCCGAGCTCTTCCCCGGCCTCCTGGAGTGGATCGAGCGGGTACGGGACGGACTCGACACCGCCGACGCGCAGTACCCCTTCCTGCTCTACGGCACCGACTGGCTGGCCTTCGCCCACCTCGTCATCGCCGTCGCGTTCTACGGCCCCTACCGCGACCCCGTCCGGAACATCTGGGTGATCGAGTTCGGGATGATCGCCTGTGCCGGGATCATCCCGCTCGCCCTGATCTGCGGCCCGATCCGGGGCATCCCCTTCTGGTGGTCCGTCATCGACATGTCGTTCGGCGTCTTCGGAGTGATCCCGCTGCTCGTCGTACGCCGGATGATCAAGCGTCTCGAAGCGGTGGGGGCCGTGGCCGAGGCGCCTCAGGCCGTCGGCGCGCCGTAGGTCGCCACCATGATGTTCTGCGCGACCTCGTTCATGCCCTCGCCCTTCGCGTCCGTGGAGTTGACGCTGTAGACCAGCGTGCGCGAGCCGCCGCGGGTCGAGGCGATCGCCGCGTTGTAGCCCCAGCGGCCGCCCGTCTTTCCCCACACCTCACGCCCGCCGAGCTTCTTCATCGCCAGCCCGGCCGCGTACGCGGCCGGGTCGCCGCTCGTGAAGTCCGTGACCTTCGGCAGCGTGAACATCTCCTCCAGGAGCGGGCCGTGCACCACCCGACCCTGGAACAGGGCCGTCGTGAAACGCTCCAGATCGGCCGTCGTCGAGATGATGTCGCCGGCCGCCCAGCCGTCCGTCGTCCCCCACACCGACACATCGCGCAGCCCGGTCGTGCCGTCGTCCAGCCTCATCGTCTGGTAACCGTGGTTGTGCGGACCCCTGATACGGGGGTCGGTCCCGGGGAAGTACGTGTCGCGCAGCCCCAGCGGCCGCAGGACGCGCGCCGCGACCTGGTCCTCGTAGGTGTCGCCGGTGACCCGCTCGATCAGCAGACCCGCGATCGTGTAGCCGATGTTGAGGTAGTGCTGGCGGGTGCCGGCGGCGAACTCCCGCTCCTTCGCCGTCGCCGAGCGGACCATCTCCCGCGGGTCGTGGATCTCGAAGCGGTTCGCGTACCACTCCTCGACCGTCGTGCCGGCGAACTCCGGGGCGGGAATGCCGTGCGTGTGGTTGATCAGCTGGCGGACCGTCACCTTCCCGTACCGGGCCGGGATCAGCTCCGGCAGGTAGGAGCGGGCCGGGCGGTCCAGGTCCAGCCGCCCCTCGGCGGCCAACTGGAGCACGACCGCGGCCGTGAACACCTTGGTCACCGAACCGGCCCGGAAGCGGGCGTCCGCGTCGGCCGGGCGCATCGACGCCAGATCGTGCACGCCCGAGGTGCCGCGCCAGACGCCCTCGGTGCCCCCGACCCGTACCAGCGCGGCCGTGGCAGAGGTCTTCGGCAGTCCGGCGATCGCCGCTTCGAGCGCCGTGTTCGAGGCCGGCGCCGCCGCGGACGCGGGAGCCGACGGGCCCGTGGCGGCGGCCGGCAGCACCGCGGGGCCCGCCGCGACCCCCAGGACGAGGGCGGCGGCCAGCAGCGTGCGCATGGTGTTCCTCATGGTCAACTCCGTGGATGTGAGCCGGTGTTCTCGATGACTCTCATCCTGCTGACCTGCGGCGATCCACGGATCGCCGGAGCGGGGGATCTTCGCCCGCCCCGTTCATCCCCCGGGCGGGGGAGAGCCGGCGGTGATCAGCCCGCTCTCGTACGCGCAGATCACCGCCTGGATCCGGTCCCGAAGACCCAGCTTGGCGAGCACGTTCCCCACGTGCGTCTTCACCGTGTGGTCGCTCACCACCAGCTCCGCCGCGATCTCCGCGTTGGAAAGACCCCGTGCGAGCAGCAGCAGCGTCTCCCGCTCGCGGGCCGTCAGCGCGTCGAGGCGCGGATCGGGCCGGGGCGCGCGCCGGGTCGGGCGGGTGTACTCCGCCACCAGGCGCCGGGCCACGGACGGGGCGAGCAGCGAGTCGCCCCGCGCCACCACCCGTACCGCGTGCACCAGGTCGTCCCGGCGCACGTCCTTCAGCAGGAAGCCGCTCGCGCCCGAATGCAGCGCCTCGTACACGTACTCGTCGGAGTCGAAGGTCGTCAGCATCACCGTCCGGCAGGCCGACTCGGCGCTGATCGTCCGGCAGGCCTCGATGCCGTCCATGCGCGGCATCCGGATGTCGAGCAGCGCCACATCGGGGTCGTGCCGGCGCACGACCTCGACCGCCTCGGCCCCGTCGCCCGCCTCCGCGACCACCTCGATGTCCGACTGCCCCTCCAGGATCATCGAGAAGCCGCTGCGGACCAGCTCCTGGTCGTCGGCCACCACCACGCGGATCGTCAACGCCCCACCTCCGCGGGAGACGTCACGGGGAACGCGACCCGCACCTCGAAGCCCCGGCCGTCCGGCCCCGGTCCACACACCGCGGTGCCGCCGTGCGCCGCCGCCCGCTCGCGGATCCCGACGAGACCGTGCCCGCCGGAGCCCGCCGGGGAACCGCGCCGCGGACCGCGCCCGTCGTCCGTCACCACGATCTCCAGGACGCCGTCCGCATGGGCCAGCCGGACGGAGGCGGTGCGCGCCCCGGCGTGCTTCACCACGTTCGTCAGCGCCTCCTGGACGATGCGGTGGACGGTCGCCCCGACGGCGGGCGGCAGGGCCCGCACCCCGCCCGCCGTCGCGTACGAGACGTCCAGCCCACTGGCCCGGACCCGCTCCATCAGCTCCGGCAGCCCGCCGAGATCCGGCTGCGGCTCCCGGGGCGCGTCGCCCTCCGCCCCGTCGCGCAGCACCCCCAGCATCCGGCGCAGCTGAACCATGGCGTCCCGGCCCGTCGCGGAGATCGCGTCGAACGCGGCCTCCGCCCGCTCCGGAGCCGCCCGCACCGCCACCGGACCGGCCTCCGCCTGCACGACCATCAGGCTCACCGCATGGGAGAGGATGTCGTGCATCTCCCGGGCGATCCGGGCCCGTTCACGCGCCGCCGCCTGCTCGGCCTCGACGCGATGGGCCCTCTGCCGGGCGTCGGTCAGCCGCCCGTCCCGACGTCCACGGCCTGCGGACGGGAGGCCCCGAACTCCCGCGCCCGCTCCCACCACCCCCGTACGTCCCCCCGTATGCCCATTACGGCTTCCGGCCCACCGCGCCGAACTGCGCCACCTCGCTCGCCGGGGCGAACCGCCAGCTCGCGCACGAGACGATCCCCGGCTCCAGGACGTCGAGACCGTCCAGGAAGGAGGTGAACTCGGCGCGGGTGCGGGCCGTGATCGGCGGCGTCGCGTTCTCGTTCCAGAACGCCATCGCGGCCACGTTCCCCTCGCCGCCGAGCTCCGGCTCCAGCGTCGGGTGGGTCAGCACGAGGTACGAGCCGGAGGGGACCGCGTCCATCAGCGTGCGGACGACGGACCGGGCCTCGTCGGTGTCGAGGACGAAGTTGAGGATGCCGAGCATCATCACCGCGACCGGACGCGACAGGTCGAGCGTCCGCGCCGCCGCCTCCAGGATGAGCTCCGGATTCCGCGCGTCCGCGTCGATGTACTCGGTGATCCCCTCCGGGGCGCTGGTCAGCAGCGCGCGGGCGTGCGTGAGTACGATCGGGTCGTTGTCGACGTAGACGATCCTGGCGTCCGGCGCGACCCGCTGGGCGACCTCGTGGGTGTTGTCGGCCGTCGGCAGGCCCGTGCCGATGTCCAGGAACTGGCGCACCCCGGCGTCGGCCGCCAGATGTGTCACCGCCCGGCCGAGGAACGCCCGGTCCGCGCGGGCCACTTCACCGATGCTCGGGTAGAGACCGGTGACCTGGTCGCCGACCGCCCGGTCGACGGGGTAGTTGTCCTTGCCGCCCAACCAGTAGTTCCACACCCGGGCGTTGTGCGCGATGTCGGTCCGGATCCGCTCGGCCCCTGTCACCGGTGGTCCCCCCTTCGCAGTTCGGCGGCTCGCAGTTCGGCGGCGAGCGCGTCCACCCGGTTGGTGGTGATCGCATCCACCCCGTGGGACAGGAGCTTACGCATGGAGCGCCGGGTGTCGGCGGTCCAGGCCGACAGCAGGTACCCGTCCCGGTGCACCCGCTCCACCAGCTCCCGACTCACCAGGCCGAAGCGGTAGTTGAGCCAGCGCGGCTTCACCGCGTCGAGGAGTACCGCACGCGGCGGCGCCAGTGTCGTCCACGTCAGGGCGATCTCCGCGGCCGGGTCGGCGGCCCGGACCTGGAGCATCGCCACCCCGCCCGCGCAGTAGTAGACGCGCTCGGCGGCCCCGCACTCGCGGACCGTGCCGACGATCGTGCGGACCGACTCCTCGTTGCCGCCGGGCAGGTCGAGCATCAGCCGGTGCGGCCCGGCCGCGATCAGCGCCTCGCGCAGCGTCGGCACCCCGCCGTAGGTCAGCTCCCGCAGCTGCGCGTGGGTGAGCGCGGACAGCGGCCGGTCGTGGCCCCACAGCCGTTCGAGCGTGTCGTCGTGGAGCAGGACGGGGACGCCGTCATGGGTGAGCCGTACATCGATCTCGACGGCGTCCGCGCCCCCCTCGATCGCCGAGACGATCGAGGGGACCGTGTTCTCCCGCACGCGGTACGGGTCGCCGCGGTGGCCTACGACAGTGACGTGGTCCAGGGTGACGTGGTCCATGGGGCCATTGTTGCGGCTGGGACGCCGCTCAGCGCGCGAGCCACGTCTCCGTGTAGTCGTCGATCTCGCCGGCGATGCGGGCCTTCCCGGCCTCGTCCAGGAAGGACGCCTCGACCGCGTTCTTGGCGAGGGCGGCCAGACCGCGCTCGTCGAGCTCCAGGAGACGGGCGGCGACCGCGTACTCGTTGTTCAGGTCCGTACCGAACATCGGCGGGTCGTCGCTGTTGATCGTCACCAGGACGCCGGCCGCCACCATCTCCTTGATGGGGTGCTGGTCCAGATCGGCGACGGCGCGGGTCGCGATGTTCGAGGTCGGGCAGACCTCCAGGGCGATCCGGTGCTCCGCCAGGTGGGCCAGGAGCGCCGGGTCCCGAACGGCGCTGGTGCCGTGGCCGATGCGCTGGGCGCCCAGCTCGTTCAGGGCGTCCCAGATCGTCTCGGGGCCCGTCGTCTCGCCCGCGTGCGGGACGGAGCGCAGGCCGGCCGCGATCGCCCGGTCGAAGTACGGCTTGAACTGCGGGCGCGGTACGCCGATCTCCGGGCCGCCGAGCCCGAACGAGACGAGGCCCTCGGGGCGCAGGTCGACCGCGAGCCGGGCGGTCTCCTCCGCGGCCTCCAGGCCGGCCTCGCCGGGGATGTCGAAGCACCAGCGCAGCACGATGCCCAGCTCGGCCTCGGCGGCCTTGCGGGCGTCCTCGATGGCCGCCATGAAGGCGCGCTCGTCGATCCCGCGGCGGGTGGAGCTGTACGGGGTGATGGTCAGCTCGGCGTACCGGATGTTCTGCCGCGCCATGTCCCGGGCGACCTCGAACGTCAGCAGCCGGACGTCCTCCGGGGTGCGGACGAGGTCGACGACCGAGAGGTAGACCTCGATGAAGTGCGCGAAGTCGGTGAAGGTGAAGTAGTCGGCGAGCGCCTCGGGGTCCGTGGGGACCTTCGAGTCGGGGTGACGGGCGGCCAGCTCGGAGACGATCCGCGGAGAGGCCGAACCGACGTGGTGGACGTGCAGCTCGGCCTTGGGGAGGCCCGCGATGAAGGAGTGGAGATCGGTCATCGGATCATCGTAGGCCGGGCAGGTCCGCCGTCGGGGCGAGGTCGTAGCATGGCGTGACCACGATGGGGGAGGCCCATGTCTGACAACAGCGACCAGCCTCGGGGCGGGTACGACCCGGCGGACCCGTGGGCTCCGCCGAACCGCGACGGGGTGGAACTGAGCAAGCCGGCGACGCCGGCGCCGCAGGACCGTCCGCCGGTGCACGAGCAGCCGACGATGACGTCGATGCCGGCGGCCGGGGACGTGCCGCCGCCGCCGGTCGCCCCCGGGGGGCCCGCGACCACGCCCGGCGCGTACGGCTACCCGGCCGCGACGCCGGCCGCGTCCGCGCCGACGGCGTACGGCTACCCCGGCTACCCGGGATACAGCGGCGGCTACGGCCAGACCGGCTGGCAGGCGGCCCCGTCCAACGGGATGGGCACGGCGGCGATGGTGCTCGGCATCATCGCGACCGTCGGCTTCTGCATGTACGGCCTCGGCGTCGTCCTGGGCATCCTGGCCCTGGTCTTCGGCGTCATCGGCCGCAAGAAGGTGCAGCGGGGCGAGGCGACCAACGGCGGGATGGCCACCGCGGGCATCGTCCTCGGCGCGATCGGCATCCTGATCAGCTCGGTCTTCCTGGGCTTCATCATCTGGGCCATCGCCCAGGACGAGACCTACGGCAGTGACACGGACGACCCGTGGGCGACGAGCCTGGTGGTCCAGAACCGCTAGAACGCCCGCACAGCAGAAGGGGCCCCGCGCCTACCGGCCGCCGGGGCCCCTTCTCGTGCGCGCCGCCGCTACGCGCCGCGCAGGCGCTCCCGCGCCTCCATAAGCGCGAAGCCCAGCAGGTTCAGCCCCCGCCAGCGGGCGGGGTCCATCGCGCGGGGGTCGTCGGCGGCGAGACCGATGCCCCACACACGGTCCAGCGGGCTCGCCTCCACCAGGACGCGGCCGCCCGTGCCGAGCAGGAACGCCCGCAGCGCGTCGTCCGACGCGAACTTGTGGACGCTGCCCTCCACGACGATCCCGAAGCGCTCCCGCTCCCACACCGTCTCGTCGAAGCCCCGCACCAGCCGCCCGGCCTTCTTCGCCTCCGCGGGCGTACGGGACGACAGCGCGGCCCGCTCGGCCTCCGGGTCGCCGAAGAGCCGGGCCTTCGCCGCCATCATCCAGTGCTCGGCCGTCGCGTACCGCACCCCGTCGACCTCGAAGGGTGACGTCCACCATTGGCTGAGACAGCTCGCCGAGAGCTGCCCGTCCGGCCTGGGGCGGTGACCCCAGAAATGCAGCCACTTCACCCTCTTGCCCCTGCTGACCTGCTCCGTCAACTCGTCGATCTTCCCCATGCACGCGATTCTGGCAGCCGCCACGGACATTCCGTACGGTCATTTACCCGACCCCTCGACACATGGTCGACCGATTCCGTCGCGTAACCAAAAGGCAACAACGGAATCACTTGTTGGCCTGGTATAGCTCTGTCAGGATCGGCACTCAATTCGAGCTGGAACAACGGAGAGCGTCATGGGCAACCGCTTCCAGGTGACGGACCGCTTCGCGGACGGCGCACAGTACATCGGCGGGCGTCTGCGGCCCGGGACCTCGGGTGAGGAGCACAGCGTCGTCGACCCGGCCACGGGCGAGCGCGTGTACACCTACGAACTCGCGAGCACCGCGGACGTGGACGCCGCCGTCGCCGCCGCGAAGGACGCGTTCCCGGGCTGGGCCGGTGCCACCCCCGGCGAGCGCTCGGACGCACTGCACCGGTTCGCCGGGGTGCTCGCCGAGCGGGCCGAGGACTTCGCCCGCGCCGAGTCCCTCCAGTGCGGCAAGCCCATCAAGCTGTCCACCGAGTTCGACGTACCGGGCACGGTCGACAACACCGCCTTCTTCGCCGGAGCGGCCCGCCACCTCCAGGGCCAGTCGGCCGGCGAGTACAGCGGCGACCACACCTCGTACGTACGGCGCGAGCCGATCGGTGTCGTCGGCTCCATCGCCCCCTGGAACTACCCGCTCCAGATGGCCGCCTGGAAGATCCTCCCGGCGATCGCGGCCGGCAACACGATCGTCCTGAAGCCGGCCGAACTCACCCCGCTCACCTCGCTGATGTTCGCCCAGGCGGCCACCGACGCCGGCATCCCCGACGGTGTCGTCAACATCGTCAACGGCGCCGGACGCACCGCCGGCGAACACCTCGTCGGCCACCCGGACGTGGTCATGACCTCCTTCACCGGCTCCACCGCGGTCGGCAAGCGCGTCGCCGAGATCGCCACCTCCACCGTCAAGCGGCTCCACCTCGAACTCGGCGGCAAGGCCCCCTTCGTCGTCTTCGACGACGCCGACCTGGAGGCCGCCGCCCACGGCGCCGTCGCCGCCTCCCTCATCAACACCGGCCAGGACTGCACCGCCGCCACGCGCGCGTACGTCCAGCGCCCGCTCTTCGACGCCTTCGTCGCCCGGGTCGCCGAGCTGATGGAGACCGTCCGCCTGGGCGACCCCTTCGACCCGTCCACCGACCTGGGTCCCCTGATCAGCCACGCCCAGCGCGACCGGGTCGCTGCCTTCGTCGACCGTGCCCGCGGCTACGCCACCGTCGTCACCGGCGGCGAGGCCCCGGGCGGGGAGCTGAAGAACGGTGCGTACTATCGTCCGACCCTGATCACCGGCGCCGCGCAGGACAGCGAGGTCGTGCAGTCGGAGATCTTCGGACCGGTCCTGGTGGCCCTGCCCTTCGACGGCGACGACGAGGGCATCCGGCTCGCCAACGACACCCCCTACGGCCTCGCCGCATCCGCCTGGACCCGCGAGGTCTTCCGGGCGAACCGCGCCACCCGCGAGATCAAGGCGGGCTGTGTCTGGGTCAACGACCACATTCCGATCATCAGCGAGATGCCGCACGGCGGCTACAAGGCGTCCGGGTTCGGAAAGGACATGTCGGCGTATTCCTTCGAGGAGTACACGCAGGTCAAGCATGTGATGTACGAAAACACCGCGGTGGCCCGGAAGGACTGGCACCGCACGATCTTCGGAGACCGGTAGTCCTCCCCAACCCCCGAGAGGCACAGCGCATGGAGCAGTACGAGCCCGACAGCCTGTCCCCCGCGCAACTCGCCGCGATGCGGCGCAGTCTGACGAGCGGCCGGGGCGCCCTCACCCGCCGTTCGATGCTGCGCGCCGGAGGCGTCGGCGCGCTCACGATCGGGGGCCTCGCGTCCCTGAGCGCCTGTGGCATCCCGCCGGCCAAGCGGGAGGGCCAGGGGCCCGCGTCCACGGACTTCTCGGCCAAGGAGAAGCAGCTCGCCTTCTCCAACTGGACCGAGTACATGGACGTCAGCGAGGACGAGAAGTCCCGCCCCACCCTGGAGGCGTTCACCAAGCGCACCGGGATCAAGGTCAAGTACACCGAGGACATCAACGACAACGTCGAGTTCTTCGGCAAGATCAAGCCGCAGCTCGCGGCCGGCCAGGACACCGGCCGCGACCTGATCTGCGTCACCGACTGGCTCGCGGCGCGCATGATCCGGCTCGGCTGGGCGCAGAAGCTCGACGCGGCCAACCTCCCCACCGCGTACGCCAACCTGTCCGCGCAGTTCCGTCGCCCCGACTGGGACCCGGGCCGGGCCTACTCGTACCCGTGGACCGGCATCTCCACCGTCATCGCCTACAACTCCAAGGCGACCGGCGGCAAGAAGGTCGACTCCGTCACCCAGCTCCTCGACGACCCCTCGCTCAAGGGCCGGGTCGGCTTCCTCACCGAGATGCGCGACTCCGTCGGCATGACCCTGCTCGACATGGGCAAGGACCCGGGGAAGTTCACCGACGCCGAGTACGACGAGGCGATCGGCCGGCTGCAGAAGGGCGTCGACAAGAAGCAGATCCGGCGCTTCACCGGCAACGACTACACCTCCGACCTGGACAAGGGAGACCTCGCGGCCTGCCTCGCCTGGGCCGGTGACGTCATCCAGCTGCAGGCCGACAACCCGGACATCAAGTTCGCGATACCGTCCGCCGGTTACATCACCTCCAGCGACAACCTGCTGGTCCCGGCCAAGGCACGCCACAAGGCCAACGCCGAGAAGCTCATCGACTACTACTACGAGCTCCCGGTCGCCGCGCAGCTGGCCGCGTACATCAACTACGTCTGCCCGGTCGACGGGGTGAAGGACGAGCTCGCCAAGATCGACCCGGAGCTGGCGAACAACACGCTGATCCTGCCGGACAAGGCCATGGCCGCGAAGTCGCATGCCTTCCGCTCGCTCACCAGCGAGGAAGAGACGGCGTACGAGGAGAAGTTCGCCAAGCTCATCGGTGCCTGAGCAATCGTCGTCCACCCCCTTACGAACCTGGGATCGCAACCCATGACTGACAAGAACACCGGCGGCGACGTCCGTCTCACCGGGATCAGCAAGACCTACGGCTCCTTCACCGCCGTCCACCCGCTCGACCTGACCATCCCGCAGGGCTCGTTCTTCGCCCTCCTCGGCGCCTCCGGCTGCGGCAAGACCACCACGCTGCGCATGATCGCCGGCCTGGAGGAGCCCACCAGCGGCACCGTGTTCCTCGGCGACAAGGACGTCACCGACCTCCCGCCGTACAAGCGGCCGGTCAACACCGTCTTCCAGTCCTACGCGCTCTTCCCGCACATGGACGTACACGAGAACATCGCCTTCGGTCTGCGCCGACGGGGCATCAAGTCGGTGAAGAAGCAGGTCGACGACATGCTGGAGCTCGTCCAGCTCGGCGACAAGGCCCGGCACAAGCCGCACCAGCTCTCCGGCGGCCAGCAGCAGCGCGTCGCCGTGGCCCGGGCCCTCATCAACCACCCGCAGGTCCTCCTCCTCGACGAGCCGCTCGGCGCCCTCGACCTCAAGCTGCGCCGCCAGATGCAGCTGGAGCTCAAGCGCATCCAGACCGAGGTCGGCATCACGTTCGTCCACGTCACCCACGACCAGGAGGAGGCCATGACCATGGCCGACCAGGTCGCGGTGATGAACGGCGGCCGGGTCGAGCAGCTCGGCGCCCCCGCCGACCTGTACGAGAACCCGCGGACCACGTTCGTGGCGAACTTCCTGGGCACCTCCAACCTCATCGAGGCCGAGGTCGTCGAGAACGGCGGTTCCGACCTGGTCGTGACGGCCGGCGGCGGCAAGCTCCGGCTGCCCGCGGACCGCTGTTCGGCGACCGTACGCACCGGAGGCAAGGTCCTCGTCGGCGTCCGCCCCGAGAAGATCTCGCTCGCGCACGCCGACGACGCGGGGAAGATCGCCGACGGCCGCAACAAGGTCACCGGCCGCATAGCCGACTCCTCCTTCATCGGCGTCTCCACCCAGTACGTGGTGAACTCGCCGGCGGGGGCGGAGCTCCAGGTCTACGAGCAGAACATCGAGCGGGACGCGCGTCTGGCGCCCGGCGCCGAGGTCGTCCTGCACTGGAACCCGGCCCACACCTTCGGCCTGGACGCCGATCAGGACATCGACGCGGGCGTGGAGACGGTGGAGGACGCCGGATGAGCACTCCCACCCTCACCAAGGAGGAGGAGACCGCGCCGGCCGGAGCACCGGTGACGCGCAAGCCCTCCACCCGCAAGCGGCTCGTCCCGTACTGGCTGCTGCTGCCCGGCATCGTCTGGCTGCTCGTCTTCTTCGCACTGCCGATGGTCTACCAGGCCTCCACCTCGGTGCAGACGGGCTCGCTGGAGAAGGGCTTCGAGGTCACCTGGCACTTCCAGACGTACTGGGACGCCTTCCAGGAGTACTGGCCGCAGTTCGTCCGCTCCCTGCTGTACGCCGGTACGGCCACGCTGCTGTGTCTGCTCCTCGGCTATCCGCTGGCGTATCTGATCGCCTTCAAGGCCGGCCGGTGGCGCAACCTCCTGCTCGTGCTCGTCATCGCCCCCTTCTTCACCAGCTTCCTCATCCGGACCCTGGCCTGGAAGACGATCCTGGCCGACGACAGCCTGGTGGTCGACGCGCTGAACGCGCTGCACGTCCTGGACGTGACCAGCTGGCTCGGCTGGACCGAGGGCGACCGGGTGCTCGCCACCCCGATGGCGGTGGTCTGCGGTCTGACGTACAACTTCCTGCCGTTCATGATCCTGCCGCTCTACACCTCGCTGGAGCGGATCGACGGCCGGCTGCACGAGGCGGCCAAGGACCTGTACGCCTCCCCGGCCACCACCTTCCGCAAGGTGACGTTCCCGCTCTCCATGCCGGGCGTCGTCTCCGGCACGCTGCTCACGTTCATCCCGGCCAGCGGCGACTACGTCAACGCCGAACTCCTCGGCTCGACCGACACCAAGATGGTCGGCAACGTCATCCAGTCGCAGTTCCTGCGGGTCCTCGACTATCCGACGGCCGCCGCGCTGTCCTTCATCCTCATGGCGATCGTGCTGCTCATGGTCACCGTCTACATCCGCCGCGCGGGAACGGAGGACCTGGTCTGATGCGTTGGATCCGTCGGAACCTTGTCGTCATCGCGGGCCTGCTGACGCTCGCGTACATGATCCTGCCGAACATCGTCGTGATGGTGTTCTCGTTCAACAAGCCGAACGGGCGCTTCAACTACGCCTGGCAGCGCTTCTCCCTGGACGCCTGGAAGGACCCCTGCGGCGTCGCCGACCTGTGCGGCTCGCTGACCCTGTCGTTGCAGATCGCCGCCTGGGCCACCCTCGGGGCCACGGTCCTCGGCACGATGATCGCCTTCGCGCTGGTCCGCTACCGCTTCCGGGCGCGCGGCGCGATCAACTCGCTGATCTTCCTGCCGATGGCCATGCCCGAGGTCGTCATGGCCGCCTCCCTGCTCACGCTCTTCCTGAACATGGGCGCCGAGCTGGGCTTCTGGACCGTCCTGATCGCCCACATCATGTTCTGCCTGTCGTTCGTCGTGACGGCGGTCAAGGCACGGGTGATGTCGATGGACCCCCGGCTGGAGGAGGCCGCGCGCGACCTCTACGCCGGCCCGGTGCAGACGTTCGTACGGGTCACGCTGCCGATCGCCGCCCCCGGAATCGCCGCCGGAGCGCTGCTCGCCTTCGCGCTCTCGTTCGACGACTTCATCATCACCAACTTCAACGCGGGCTCGACCGTCACCTTCCCCATGTTCGTCTGGGGCTCGGCACAGCGTGGCACGCCCGTCCAGATCAACGTCATCGGCACGGCCATGTTCATCATTGCCGTACTGGTGGTGGTAGCCGGACAGATCATCACGAACCGGCGCAAGAAAACAGCGACAACCTGAGCAAGCCCTGAAGGAGTTGGAAACCATGGCCCCAGTCGCCATGCGTCTCGCTGCACAATCTCTCTCCGACGCCCAGCCCGTCCCCTTCTGGCTGGAAGACCCCGGCAAGCCCGGAGCCCTGCCCGCCCTCACCGGCACCGAGAAGTGCGACCTTCTCGTCGTCGGCGGCGGATACAGCGGACTGTGGACCGCGCTCCTCGCCAAGGAGCGCGACCCCTCCCGGGATGTCGTCCTGATCGAAGGCCGCGAGGTGGGCTGGGCCGCCTCGGGCCGCAACGGAGGCTTCTGCGCCGCCTCCCTCACGCACGGCTTCGGCAACGGGCTCGCCCGCTGGCCGGGCGAGCTGCCGAAGCTGGAGGAGCTCGGCGAGCGCAACCTCGACGCCATCGAGGCGGCGGTCGCCCGCTACGCGCTGGACTGCGACTTCGAGCGCACCGGCGAGATCGACGTCGCCACCGAGCCGTACCAGGTCGACGAACTCCACGAGGTGTACGCGGAGATCGAGCGGCTCGGTCTCGCGGACGGCCTCGATCTGCTCGACGGCGACGCGGTCCGCGCGGAGGTCGACTCCCCGACCTTCCTCGGCGGCCTGTGGGACCGGCGCGGCGTCGCGATGCTCAACCCCGCCAAGCTGGCGTGGGGCCTGAAGCGGGCCTGCGCCGACCTCGGGGTGCGGATCTACGAGAACACCCCCGGCCTCGACCTCGTCTCCGTGGGCGCGGGCATGGGCGTGCGCACCCCGTACGGCAGGGTCCTCGCCCGCCGGGTCGCGCTCGGCACCAATGTCTTCCCCTCGCTGGTCAAGCGGGTCCGGCACTACACCGTCCCGGTCTACGACTACGCCCTGATGACCGAGCCGCTCAGCCCCGAGCAACTCGCCGCCATCGGCTGGAAGAACCGCCAGGGACTCGGGGACAGCGCCAACCAGTTCCACTACTTCCGGATCACCGCCGACAACCGGATCCTGTGGGGCGGCTACGACGCGATCTACCGCTTCGGCGGCCGGGTCAGCGCCGAGATGGACAACCGCCCCGAGACGTATCTGAAGCTCGCCGAGCACTTCTTCCGCTGCTTCCCGCAGCTGGAGGGGCTCCGCTTCAGCCATGCCTGGGGCGGCGCGATCGACACCTGTTCGCGCTTCTCCGCCTTCTTCGGTACGGCGTACCAGGGCAAGGTCGCCTACGCGGCGGGCTTCACCGGCCTCGGCGTCGGCGCCACCCGCTTCGGCGGCGATGTGATGCTGGACCTGCTGGCCGGCGAGCGCACGGAGCGTACGGAGCTGGAGATGGTCCGCTCCAAGCCGCTTCCGTTCCCGCCGGAGCCGATCGCCTGGGCCGGCATCGGCATCACCAAGTGGTCGATGGCGCGGGCCGACGAGAACGGCGGCCGCCGCAATCTGTGGCTGAAGGCGATGGACCGCCTGGGCCTGGGCTTCGACAGCTAGCCCCGGTCAGGCGGTCCGGCCGGCGGGGTCACGGCGTCTGCCGTGGCCCCGCCGCGCCGTTCGCGCCCGCATCCGCCAGTTCGCTCTCGCCCTCGGTGTCCACGTGCGGCAGGATCCGGTCCAGCCAGCGCGGGGTCCACCAGGCCTTCGGCCCGAGCAGCGTCATCACGGCGGGCACCAGCAGCAGCCGCGCGACCGTCGCGTCGATCAGCACACTCGCGGCCAGGCCGAGACCCAGCATCTTCACCACGATGTTGTCGCTGATGATGAAGGCGGCGAAGACACTCACCATGATGAGCGCCGCGCAGGTGATGACGCGCGCCGTGATCTCCAGGGCGTGCGCGACGCTCGCCTTCGCGTCGCCGGTGCGCAGCCAGGCCTCGTGGACGCGGGACAGCAGGAAGATCTCGTAGTCCATGCTCAGACCGAAGACGATCGCGAACATCATCATGGGCACGTAGCTCTCGATGGGCACGTCACCCGAGACCCCGAGAGCCGGGCCGCCCCAGCCCCACTGGAAGACGGCGACCACCACTCCGTACGAGGCGCCGATCGACAGCAGGTTGAGGATGGCGGCCTTGGCCGCGACGAGCGGCCCCCGGAAGACGACCAGGATGACGAGGAACGCGAGGGCCACGACCACGGCGATGATGAGCGGCAGCCGACTGGAGACGATGTCGAGGAAGTCGACCTGGGCGGCGGTGGTTCCCGTGACGTACGTGGTGGCCGCGGTCCCGGCGACGGCGTTCGGAAGGACGGTGCCGGTCAGGTCGTTGACCAGCTGCGTCGTCCGCTCGTCCTGCGGCGCGGCGACCGAGTAGGCGGTGCCGAGCAGGACGTCGCCGTCCGAGGTCGGCTGCAGCGGGGTGATCAGGACGGCGTTCGGCACGCCGGTGAGGGCCTTCTGGGCCTGCGAGGCGAGGGCGGACCGGTCGGCGGCGGGTACCGAGGTCTGGTCGATGACCAGGGTCAGCGGACCGTTGGAGCCGGGGCCGAAGGCCGAGGACATCAGGTCGAAGGCGCGCCGGTCGGTGAAGGACTTCGGGTCGGCGCCGTCGCCGATGTGCCCGAGCTGCATGAAGAACATGGGAATGGCGAGCACCACGAGCACCACGAGACCCGAGGCCAGGAACCACCACGGCCGGCGCTCGACCCTGAGGGCGTAGCGGTGCCAGGTCCCGTGCTCCACGCCCGACTCGACATCGGTCTCGGCGATCGGCTTGCGCACATGCAGCCGGTCGATCTTTCGCCCGATCAGCCCGAGCATCGCCGGTACGAGCGTCAGCGCGCCGATCACGGCGGTGACGACGGTGGCGGTCGCGGCGAGTCCGAGCAGTCCGATGAAGGTCAGCCCGGAGACCCACAGCCCGGACAGGGCGATGATGACGGTGCATCCGGAGACGAGGACGGCCCGGCCGCTGGTCGCGGTGGCCTTCCCGGCGGCCGTCACCGGGTCCAGGCCGTTCATCAGCAGCTGGCGGTGGCGGGTGATCAGGAAGAGCGCGTAGTCGATGCCGACGCCGATGCCGATCATCGTGGCCAGGGTGGGGGAGACGGTCGCGAAGGTCCACACGGCGGCGAGCAGGCCGAGCACCCCGAGCCCGCAGACCGTCGCGACCAGTGCGGTGACGAGCGGCAGCACGGCGGCCAGCAGGCTGCCGAAGCCGATCAGGAGCACGATGATCGCGACACCGAAGCCGATCGCCTCGCTGAGCATGTCGTTCGGCTCGGGCCGTGCCAGCTCGCCCAGCGTGCCGCCGTACTCGACCTGGACACCGGCGGCGCGCAGCGGCTCCACGGCGGTGTCCACGCCGTCCAGGTAGTCGTCGCCGAGCGTGCTGGGCTGGACGTTGAAGCGGACCGTGATGTACGCGGTCTTGCCGTCGGTCGACAGCGGTCCGACGTTCGGGGTGCCCGCGGGTGGGGTCGGCGGCGTGGTGCCGGGCGGCGGCAGCGGGTTCTGTGCGCTCAGGACGTGCGGCAGCTTCCCGAGGGAGGTGACCGCCGACGAGATCTGGTCGCTCACCTCGGTGAGCGGCTTCGCGGAGTCGTAGAGCACCACCTGGGCGCTGTATCCGCCGGCGGCCGGCTCGTGCTCCCGGAGGACGTCGAGCCCCTCCTGGGACTGGGTGCCGGGCAGCGAGTAGTTGTCGGAGTACTCACCGCCGTACGCATGCTGAAGGGCGGTCAGGCCGGCCAGGGCCACGACCCAGGCGACCAGCACGATGACGAAATGACGTGCCGACCACTCGCCCATCCGTCGCAGCAGCCCCTTCTTGCCGGTGCTTCGGCTGCCGGGTGCGGGACCCGAAGACGGCGGGAAGGGCATGGGGACTCCCGTGGTGAGCGTGGCGCGGAGGCCCATACGAACACGCGGGGGCGGGCGAGCGGCGGAAGCCGTCGACCCGGCCCGCCGCCGTCCACTCGATCGGCTGCGTCCCGGCCGCCCTCGACCGCGGGGCGCGCGCCGGGTGTGCGCCCCCCGTGCACACCAGTCGGTCGCGATGTGACCCAGTTCACTACCGATCCGTGACCCGAACCCGCGTAATGATCGTCGCCGACCCCGCTCTCTGCGTGTGGACGTCGCGTCCGCACACGGAATGGAGGCCAAGGCAATGACCGGTTCGGGGGCCAGGACCGCAGTGGAATGGCTGGCATCGGTGGCACCGGACCCCGACGCCTGCCGCTGGGAATGGGAGCGCAACCCGCACGGGGTGGCGCTGCTGCCCGCGGGCAGGCGCTGGGACGTGCTGATCCTGCCGGGCGAGCTCGGCTGCCCCACGCTCGACGTGCTCACCCGACTGGTGGCGCGGCCCGGGCCGGTGCTCGCCGACTTCGGCGAGGCCCGTACGGGATTCTTCGTGCCGCCCGGCACGGCCACGCGCTGGCTCGGTACGGGGGTACGCAGCGCCGGTCGCGGCACCTGGATCGTCGTCCCCTACCCCGGACGGGCCACCGGGGGCGTGCGCTGGCTGATCCCGCCCGACGGGAGCGGGACGCTCAACGACGCCTCGCTCCTGGAACTGGCGATGCACGAGGCGGCGGGCCAACTGGCCCGGAGGGAAGGGGAACAGAGGTCTTGACCACTTGATTGGTCTGGACCATGCTGTGGCGCGCTCCACCTCGATTCCCCCACCCCCGGAGGCAGTTGTGGACCGCACCAGACCTCTCACGCTTCTGCTGGCAGGCGTCCTCGCCGCCGGCGGACTCGTCTCCCTCACCCCCGTGGCCCAGGCCGCCGACACCGAACTGGCACGCAACGGAGGCTTCGAATCCGGGCTCGACGGCTGGAGCTGTACGGCGGGCAGCGGAGCCGTCGTCGCATCACCCGTGCGCAGCGGGACGAAGGCGCTGCAGGCGACCCCCGCAGGCAGCGACCACGCCAAGTGCTCCCAGACCGTCACCGTGAAGCCGAACTCCGCGTACACGCTGAGCGGCTGGGTGCGCGGCAGCTACGTCTACCTCGGCGCGTCCGGCACCGGCACGAGCGACGTCTCCACCTGGACACAGTCCGCATCCGACTGGCAGAAGCTGAACACCACCTTCACGACCGGGGCCTCGACGACCTCGGTGACGATCTACACCCACGGCTGGTACGGCACCGGCGTCTATCACGCCGACGACGTCTCCCTGATCGGCCCCGGCGGAGACCCCGTCCAGATACCGGCCACCCCCACCGGTCTGACCGCGGGCTCCCCGACCTCGACCTCCGTGCCGCTGTCCTGGCCCGCCGTCGCGGGCGCCACGTCGTACAAGGTCTACCGCGGCGGAACCCTGGCGGGGACCGCCACCGGCACCTCGTACACCGCGACCGGCCTCGCGCCCTCCACCTCGTACTCCTTCCAGGTCTCGGCCGTGAACAGCGCGGGCGAGTCGGCCAGGTCCGCGGCCGTCTCCGCGACCACGACGTCCGGCGGCGGAGGGAACCCCGGCGGCGACCTCCCCGCCCACGCGCTCGTCGGCTACCTCCACGCCAGCTTCGCCAACGGCTCCGGCTACACCCGGATGGCCGACGTCCCCGACTCCTGGGACGTCATCAACCTCGCCTTCGGCGAGCCGACCTCGGTGACCTCCGGCGACATCCGCTTCTCCCTCTGCCCGGCCACCGAATGCCCGAACGTGGAGTCCGCCGCGGACTTCAAGGCGGCGATCAAGGCCAAGCAGGCCGCCGGCAAGAAGGTCCTGATCTCCATCGGCGGCCAGAACGGCCAGGTGCAGCTCTCCACCACGGCCGCCCGCGACACCTTCGTCTCCTCCGTGTCGAAGATCATCGACGAGTACGGACTCGACGGCCTGGACATCGACTTCGAGGGCCACTCCCTCTCGCTCCAGACCGGTGACACCGACTTCCGCAGCCCGACAAGCCCGGTCATCGTCAACCTGATCTCGGCGGTGAAGTCCCTGAAGGCCAAGTACGGCTCCGACTTCGTCCTGACGATGGCGCCGGAGACGTTCTTCGTCCAGCTCGGCTACCAGTACTACGGCTCCGGACCGTGGGGCGGCCAGGACCCGCGCGCCGGCGCCTACCTCCCGGTCATCCACGCCCTGCGCGACGACCTCACCCTGCTCCACGTCCAGGACTACAACTCGGGCTCGATCATGGGCCTCGACAACCAGTACCACTCCATGGGCGGCGCGGACTTCCACATCGCGATGACCGACATGCTGCTCACCGGCTTCCCGGTCGCCGGCAACACCGAGCGCGTCTTCCCGGCGCTCCGCCCCGAACAGGTCGCCATCGGCCTCCCGGCCTCCACCCAGGCGGGCAACGGCCACACGACACCGTCCGAGGTGAACAAGGCCCTGGACTGCCTGACGAAGAAGACGAACTGCGGCACGTACCAGACCCACGGCACCTGGCCCGCGCTGCGCGGCCTGATGACCTGGTCGATCAACTGGGACCGGTTCAACGGCTGGGAGTTCAGCCGGAACTTCGACTCCTACGGCTGGAGCTGACGGCCGGTCGACGACCCGCCCGGCGATGCCGCGCCCGTCGACGACCTGCCCGGCCGGCCACGCGGCGCCCCGCGCGCCCGGCGCGCCCCGCGCCGCCCCGCGCGGCGCCGCGCCCCGCGCGCCCCCCCCGCGCCCCCCCCCCCCCCCCCCCGGCTGCGTCACGCCGTCAGCCGGCCGTGGCCGTACGCGGTTCCAGCCCGGCCCGGCGCAGGGCACGGCCCATGGCCGGCAGGTCCGGGGCGCTCCCGTCCTCGGGGGCGGCGTAGGACTCCAACAGCTCAGGCGTCAGCCGGTACCCTTCGGCGTGCTCCATGAGGAGCTCCGGATCCGGGCCGTCGTGCCGGATGTGATCGTTCAGCAGGCGCAGGGCGTCCTCCCGGTCGACGAAGCGGCTCATGCCGCAGTCGAGGCCGTCGTCGTCCAGGTCGTCGGGGTACGGGGCGCGGGCCCAGGCGCCGTTCTCGTACCAGTAGACGCAGCCCAGTTCGTTCCCCGCGAGCCGCTCGCGCAGCTCCTCGTAGGGGAGCCAGTCGGGGCCGCCCGCCAGCATGTCGATCGGCGTCTCGTGCCACTTGACGCCGCTCGACTCGTCCTCGCCGAACAGCACGTACCGGCCCTCGCCGACGCGGGAGAACGTCCACCAGGTGCAGCCGCAGTCGTCGAGGTGGAGGCCCTCCTCGTCGATCCAGTGGCCGGTCCGGTACCTCTTGCTCTCCTCCGCCGCGGTGGTCGCCTCCAGTACGGCGACCAGGGCCCAGCGTGCCCACAGCAGCTCCGGGGACGGCAAGTCTCCTGGCAGTCCCGGCCGTTGAATCGTCATCCCGCTCTCCGGATCGTCGGTCACGAACGTGAAGGGCGACCGTACCGTTCGGCTACGACAGGCCAGGTGAGCAGGGGTACGCACAGGGCGAGCGAGGCCAGCACGTCCAGCGGCCAGTGGAAGCCGCGCAGGATCAGGCCGATGCCCGTCAGCGCCGTCAGGACGGCGGCGACCGGGACGAGGCGGTTCGAGACCAGGAACGCCGCGCCGAAGTACGCCACCATCGCCGTCGCCGTGTGGCCCGACGGGTAATAGCCCGCGGCCCAGGGCTCCAGGGGGCCCGGGCGGGCCGTCCACTCCTTCAAGGGGATGACGAGGGCCGGTACGAGGGCCATGGTGACCCCCGCGCACAGGGCCTGGGCGCGCCGGCCGCGGAGGATCGCGTACGTCATCGCGCACACGAGGACCGGGAGTGCGACCGTCAGATTGCCGAGATCGGCGCCGAGTTCGGAGAGCCACCGGGGGACGGTGTCGACGAGAGCGCGCGAGAGGCGTTCGTCGAGCCGGGCGAGAGGGCCCCCGACGAGGACCTGCCAGGTGACGAGGGCGAGGGCCACGACCGCCGAGAAGACAGCCGGCCTCCCCGGAACAGGGGGGGTGGTTCCGGGGAGGCCGGCTTGACCGGGCCACCGCGCGCCCCGGGGGGTGTGGGGCGAGCGGCCATCCGATCGGTGAGGAGTTCCGGAGCCGGAGGCTCCAGTGGTGTGCGCGAAGGCACGATCAAGGCGGGGCTGGGGAGGCTCCGCCCTGTTGTCGCCCGCAGTCTCCTGTGAGCGAGGTGTTTCTCTCATCTGCAGAAACCGTACGGCAGAGAAAGGGGGACCGACAGCCGGAACTCCATCCCGCCATCGGCCCCCCACACCTTCTTCACACCCTGTGCCGAAGAGGCGTCAGATCTGGCCGAACGCGCTCTCGATGACGTCGAGACCCTCGTTCAGCAGGTCCTCGCCGATCACCAGCGGCGGCAGGAAACGCAGCACGTTGCCGTAGGTGCCACAGGTCAGGACCATCACGCCCTCGGCGTGGCAGGCCTTCGCCAGCGCGCCCGCGGCCTCCGGGTTCGGCTCCTTGGTCGCCGGGTCCTTGACCAGCTCGATCGCGATCATGGCGCCGCGGCCGCGGATGTCGCCGATGATCTCGTACTTCTCCTGCATGGCGGCCAGACGGGCCTTCATGACCGACTCGATCTTCTTCGCCGCGGCGTTGAGGTCGAGCTCCTTCATGGTCTCGATGGAGCCGAGCGCACCGGCGCAGGCCACCGGGTTGCCGCCGTAGGTGCCGCCGAGGCCGCCGCCGTGGACGGAGTCCATGATCTCGGCGCGGCCGGTGACGGCGGCGAGCGGCAGACCGCCCGCGATGCCCTTGGCGGTGGTGATCAGGTCGGGGACGATGCCCTCGTCCTCGCAGGCGAACCACTGGCCGGTGCGGCAGAAGCCGGACTGGATCTCGTCGGCGACGAAGACGATGCCGTTGTCGTTGGCGAACTTCACGATGGCCGGCAGGAAGCCCTTGGCCGGCTCGATGAAGCCGCCCTCGCCGAGGACCGGCTCGATGATGATCGCGGCGACGTTCTCGGCGCCGATCTGCTTGGAGATCTGGTCGATCGCCTGGGCGGCGGCCTCGGGGCCGCAGTTCTCGGCGCCGGTGGGCCAGCGGTAGCCGTAGGCGACCGGGACGCGGTAGACCTCGGGCGCGAACGGGCCGAAGCCCTGCTTGTACGGCATGTTCTTCGAGGTCAGCGCCATCGTCAGGTTCGTACGGCCGTGGTAGCCGTGGTCGAAGACGACGACGGCCTGGCGCTTGGTGTACGAACGGGCGATCTTGACGGCGTTCTCGACGGCCTCGGCGCCCGAGTTGAACAGCGCGGACTTCTTGGCGTGGTCGCCCGGGGTCAGCTCGGACAGCGCCTCGCAGACCTCGACGTAACCCTCGTACGGCGTCACCATGAAACAGGTGTGCGTGAAGTCGGCGAGCTGCGCGGCGGCGCGGCGGACGACGGCCTCGGCGGAGGCGCCGACGGAGGTCACGGCGATGCCGGAGCCGAAGTCGATCAGGCGGTTGCCGTCGACGTCCTCGATGATGCCGCCGCCGGCCTTCGCGGTGAAGACGGGCAGCACGGAGCCCACGCCGCCGGCCACGGCGTCGAGGCGGCGGGCCTGCAGCTCCTGCGACTTCGGACCGGGGATGGCGGTGACGACGCGCCGCTCCTGCGGGACAGCGTTCATGCGGGGCTCCTGGGGGTGTTCTGGACGCACTTGTGGGTTTCTTCCGCAGGCTAGGCGCGGGGGAGGGGCGTGGGCATGCGCCGATCGGGAGTGTTGGGGGGTGTGTCGTTGTCCGGTGTGGACATGGCGGCCGCGAAACCGCTCCGGGGCGTCCCATGCCCACTAGATTGACGGTGGCACAGATGCGGCGACCTGGCTGGTCAGGGGGCAGGGGTTTCATGGAGACCGAAGGCACGTACGAGTCACGCGACACCCGGGGGCCGGGCGTGCCCCGTCCGGCGCCGCCGGCTCCGGCCACGGCTCCGGATGCAGCCGTACCGCCGGCCGGGCAGCTTCCCGGGCCGGACGTGCCGTCCGCCGGGCAGACTCCGGGGACGACCGGTCACAGTGCGCCGCGGCCGCCGGCCGGGCAGCCCGTCGTGCCGCCGCAACCCGCGCACCCGCCGACCCGCCTCGCGGTCGCCGACTGGCTCCGTATCCCGCGCCCCGCCGCCGCCCCCGGCATCTGGCGACTCGGGCATCGCGAGCGGCCCGAGCAGGAGCCGGACCTCGTGCCCGGCCGTCAGCTGATCACCGGCGCGTTCGTCGCGTACCTCTGCGGCTGGCTGCTGTGGTCGCTGCTGTGGAACGGCTACCTCGAGGGGTGGTGGATCTTCGTCGACAACTGGTGGCTGCTGCCCATGCTGTGGCTCGTGCCCACCGAGTGGCGGTCCCCCCAGAGCCCCGACGTCGAGCTGTACGTCGCGGCGACGTACCTCTGGTACGCCGTCCTCCTCGTCCTGTTCTCCGTCGGCTTCGGCCGCGTCGGCAACTGGCGCGAGGTCTGGCTGCGCTACGGCATGCCCATCTGGCCCCTGTTCGTGCTCCTGCCGGGGGTCTGGCGGGAGATGCCCCGCACGGTCACGTGGCTCACCTGGGTCTCCAACATCTACTACGTGCTGTTGGTCGTCGCCCTCGCCGCGGCCGTGGGCCGGGTCGGGACCTGGCCTTCGGTACGGCGCCGCCTGGGAACGTCCCCCGCCGCCGACACCTCGGCGGCGCCGCCGTCACCGGCCGCCGACCCCGCCGAGTGGCCCGAGCTGCGCGACGCCGGGCTGACCGAGGCAGCCGCCCAGCTCGCCGAGGCCACCCGGCAAGGGGTCCTCGGAGACGTGGACTACGCCCGGATCCGCCGCGCCTGGCAGGGCGTACGGACCCGGCCGGAGCGGCTCGCCGCCTTCACCGAGGCCGTGCGCACCAGGGGCGCCGCGGCCTGCGGCCACCCCTCGGGCCGGCGTGATCTGCCCGTCCGCACCGCCACCCACGACCTGGCCACCGACCAGGTCCTCATCGGCACGGCAGCCGACCACCCCCGCAACCCCTACCCCCGCCGCACCACCGGTGTGGCCCTCGATCCCGGGCTGCTCGGGACCTCGTTGGTGGCCGTCGGGCCGGCCGGGGCCGGGAAGACCGTGCGGCTCGTGCGGCCCGTGGTCGAGTCGCTCTGTCTGCAGGCGCTCGCCAACCGTGCCGCCGTCGTCGCCGTCACCTCCCACGGCACCGCGCTCGGCCCCGACGAGGGCTTCGACGTCGTCGTCTCCGTCGGGCGGGCCGAGTCCACCCACGACCTCGACCTGTACGGCGGCGCCGACGATCCGGACGAGGCCGCCCGGATCCTCGCCGAGGCGCTCGTCGGGGACCTCGCCGCCGACAGCAGGCGCGCCGCCACCGCGCTCGCCCAGCTGATCGGGCCCTTCCGGGCCGCGCACGGGCGCTTCCCCGGCGTGCCCGAGCTGCGCGAGCTGCTCGGCGGGACGCCCGAGGCGTTCGCCGCGCTGCGCGAAGCCGTCGCCGGCGACCCCGCCCAGCTGCGCGAGCTCGACGCCCGGCAGCGCCAGGCCGATCGCGGCGACGACAGCGGCGTCCTCCTCGCCGAACGCATCGCCTTCCTCGACCGCCCCGCCTTCGCCCGCTTCTTCCGTACCGAGGACTCCGAGGGAGCGAAGCCGCAGTTCTCCCTCCGCGCCGTCGAGCACCCTCTCCGCGTCCGCGTCGACCTGCCCGAACGCGGCCACGCCGAAGCCTCCCGGATCGTCTCCCGGCTCCTGCTCGCCCAGTTCGCCGAGGCCGCCCTCGCCCGCCGCGACCGCTCCCTCTTCGCCTGCCTGGTCCTCGACGATGCCACGTACACCGTCACCGGCGACTCCGTACGCGCCATCCAGCGGCTCCGCTCCGCCAACGCCGGCGTCGTCCTCGCGCTGCGCAGCCTGGAGGACGTGCCCGAGGCGCTGCGCGGGCCGCTGCTCGGGGCGGTCGGCTGCCGGATGGCGTTCGCCGGGATCGCGCCCTGGGACGGCGGACGGTTCGCCGAGACCTGGGGCACCGAATGGGTGCAGACCCGGGACGTCACCAACCGGCAGATCATCTCCGACGAGCCCCTCACCAAGGCCCTGCACTTCATGCGACGCCTCGTGACCGGCAAGGCCACGACGGCGGAGGCCGTGACCGTACGGGAAGTGGAACGCGAGCGCTGGTCGGCCTCCGACCTCGCCCACGCCGTCCCCGCCGGGCACGCCGTCCTGTCCCTCACCCATGTGCGGGGCGAGCACACACCACCCCTCCTGGTGGATCTGCGGAGCTGAGGCGGAGCTGACGCGGAGCCGGAGCGGCCACCCGCGGGCCCTGGCACAATCGAGGGCGCCGCTCGGCTGAGCGGCGCCCCCTCCCCAAAGGTCCGACGGTCCCCAATGCCGCCCACCCTCGCGTCACTCGTCCAGCACTCGGCGCTCAAGCTCACCGTCCGCGCCGGCGAGGACCGCCTCGACACCCCCGTGCGCTGGGCCCACGTCAGCGAGCTCGCCGACCCCGTCCCGTACATGGAGGGCGGCGAGCTGCTGCTCACCACCGCGCTCACCCTGGACGCCGAGGACTCCGAGGCGATGCACCGCTACGTCCGGCGGCTGCTCGCCGCCGGCGTCGTGGGGCTCGGCTTCGCCGTCGGCGTCAATTACGAGGACATCCCGCAGCCCCTCGTGGACGCGGCGGGGGCCGAGGGGCTGCCGCTCCTCGAAGTGCCGCGGCGCACCCCGTTCCTGGCGATCAGCAAGGCCGTCTCGGCGGCGATCGCGGCCGATCAGTACCGGGCCGTGACGGCCGGCTTCGAGGCCCAGCGGGAACTGACCCGCGCCGCGCTCGCGGAGGGCCCGGACGCGGTGATCGCGCGGCTCGCGGCCCATGTGGACGGCTGGGCGGCGCTGTACGACACCTCCGGCACCGTCCTCGCCGTCTCGCCCGAGTGGGCGACGCGCCGGGCCGCCCGCCTCACGCCCGACGTCGAACGGCTCCGGGAGCGGCCCGCGCCCGCGAGCGCGGTCGTCGGCGGCACGGACGACCGGGTGGAGCTCCAGTCCCTGGGAACCGGGCGGCGGGTCAGGGGCGCCCTCGCGGTCGGCACCGGCGCGCCGCTCGGGACGGCGGAACGGTACGCCGTGCACTCCGCGATCGCCCTGCTGACGCTCACCACGGAGCGCTCGCGCTCGCTCCAGGCGGCCGAGGCGCGGCTGGGAGCGGCGGTGCTGCGGATGATGCTGTCCGGCCAGCCCGACCACGCCCGGGCGGTGGTGGGCGACCTGTACGGCGGCCTCCTCGACGCGCCCTTCCGGCTGCTGATCGCCGAGACGGTGGCGGGGGAGCGGGAGGGCGAACCGCCGCTTCCGGCGCTCGCCGAGGAGCTGGAGTCGGCGGCGGCCCGCGCGGGCGAGACGGTCCTGACCGTTCCGGAGGGCGAGGAGCGGCTCCTGGTCCTCGCCGGGGACGGCGGGGCGGTCGTCACCGCCTGCGAGAGGTACACGGAGCGGGAGGCGGAGGATACCGGCGTCGTCGTCGGCCTCTCGGCCCCGGCCGGGCCGATCGCGGCGGCGGCCGCGTACAAGCAGGCCGAGCAGGCGCTGTCGGTGGCGCGCCGGCGCGGCCGGGCGCTGGTCGAGCACGAGGACCTGGCGGCGGGCTCGGTCCTGCCGCTGCTGGCCGACGACGCGGTCCGCGCCTTCGCCGACGGGATGCTCCGCGCCCTGTACGAGCACGACGCCACGGGGCGCGGCGACCTGGTGGCCTCCCTGCGGGCGTGGCTCTCCCGCCACGGACAGTGGGACGCCGCGGCGGCCGACCTGGGCGTCCACCGCCACACCCTGCGCTACCGGATGCGCCGGGTGGAGGAGATCCTCGGCCGCTCCCTGGACGACCCGGACGTCCGGATGGAGCTGTGGCTGGCGCTGAAGGCGACGGGGGCGGACGCGGAGGAGCGGTAGGTCCGGTTCCGCCGGTCACATCGCCTCCGCGACGGGGGCGGACGCGGAGGAGCGGTAGGTCCGGTTCCGCCAGTCACATCGCCTCCGCGACGGGGGCGGACGCGGAGGAGCGGTAGGTCCCGCTCCGCGGTCGCACCGCCTCCGCGACGGGGGTGGACACGGAGGAGCGGTAGCTCCCGTTCCGCCGGTCGCACCGCCCCAACGGCGCCGATCCTGCCCGATGGCGGGCAGGATTATTGATCATTCGCCGCCGAACTCCCTACTCTCCTGGTCATGACAAGCCCCGCGGTCGATCCCGCCTCCGAGGAACGCACCTCCCGTCCCGCCGCCTCCGGAGGCGCCCCCCGCCGTATCTCCGGGGCCGTCTGGCTCGCCCTCGGGATCGTGTACGTCGTCTGGGGGTCCACCTACCTCGGGATCCGCATCGTCGTCGAGACGATGCCGCCGTTCCTCTCCGCGGGGATCCGGTACGTCGTCGCCGGTCTGCTGCTCGCCGTGATCATCGCCTGGCGGCAGGGCCCCGCCGCGCTGAAGGTGACCCCGCGCCAACTGGGCTCCGCGGTCCTGGTCGGCCTGCTGCTCCTTGTCGGAGGCAACGCGCTCGTCGTCCTCGCCGAGACCGCCATCCCCTCCGGCCTCGCCGCGCTGCTCGTCGCGAGCGTGCCCGCCTGGGTCGTCGTCCTGCGCGCGGCCGCCGGTGAGCGTCCCGGCCGCGGCGCCTTCGCCGGAGTGGCCCTCGGTCTCGTCGGCCTCGGCGTCCTCACCCTCCCGGGCCTCAGCGGCGAGGTCAGGATCGGCGGCGTGGTCCTCGTCGTCGTCGCCGCACTCCTGTGGTCGATCGGCTCGTTCTCCTCCGGCCGGCTCCCGATGCCCGCCAACCCCTTCTCCGCCAGCGCGTACGAGATGCTCGCCGGCGGCCTCGGGGGACTCGCCGTCGCCCTGGTCCGCGGCGAGCACCTCGGCTTCGACCCCGGCGACGTCTCCACCCGCTCCTGGATCGCCCTCGGCTACCTGATCGTCTTCGGCTCCCTGATCGCCTTCACCGCGTACGCCTGGCTCCTCCAGACCGCCCCGCTCTCCCTGGTCGCCACGTACGCCTACGTCAACCCGGTCGTCGCGGTACTCCTCGGCGCCCTCGTCCTCGGCGAGGCCCTGACCTGGCCCATCGCGCTCGGCGGCGCGATCGTCGTGGGCGGGGTCTGTCTCATCGTCTCGACGGAACGGCGGGGATGATCATCGTGGGCCGGTGAGCGTCGGGGCCGCCTTCCGCCAAAGCGGACAGGAGTCCCCGCGCACCACTCCACGGCGGACAAGCGCCACTCCGCCCGCTTCGCCCTAACGTGTCACGAGAGCGATCGCTCGCACCCCCGATACGGAAAGGGCCGGGACGCAATGACGACCACCCACGCCTTCTGGCTCGCCGGCCGCGAGGCCACCGGCGAGGCCACCTTCGACGTCACGAACTCCTTCGACGGACGTCTGGTCGGCAAGGTCAGCGTGCCCACCGAAGCCCAGGTCGAGGAGGCCGTCGCCGCCGCGCATGCCGTCGTCGACGAGTTCGCCGCGACGCCGGCGCACGTCCGCGCCGCCGCCCTCGACCACGTGTCGAAGCGTCTCGCCGAGCGCACCGAGGAGATCGCCCAGGTCATCTCCGCCGAGAACGGCAAGCCCATCAAGTGGGCCCGCGGCGAGGTCGGCCGCGCCGTATCCGTGTTCCGCTTCGCCGCCGAGGAAGCCCGCCGCTTCAACGGCGGCGAGGCCCAGCGCCTCGACACCGAGGCCGGTGGCGTCGGCCGGCTGGCGATCACCCGCCGTATCCCGAAGGGCGTCGTCCTCGGCATCGCGCCGTTCAACTTCCCGCTGAACCTCAGCGCCCACAAGGTCGCCCCGGCCATCGCCGTCGGCGCCCCGATCATCCTCAAGCCGGCCCCGGCCACCCCCATCTCGTCCCTGATCCTGGGCGAGCTGCTGGCCGAGACCGACCTGCCGGCCGGCTCCTGGTCCGTCCTGACCGTGCCGAACGACCGGATGCCCGCCCTCGTGAAGGACGAGCGCCTCCCGGTCATCTCCTTCACCGGCTCCGACAAGGTCGGCTACGCCATCCAGGAGTCGGTGCCGCACAAGCACTGCACCCTGGAGCTCGGCGGCAACGCCGCCGCCGTCGTCCTCGGCGACTGGGCGTCCGAGCAGGACCTGGACTGGGCGGCGAGCCGTATCGCCACCTTCTCCAACTACCAGGGCGGCCAGTCCTGCATCTCCGTGCAGCGCGTGATCGCCGACGCCTCGGTCTACGACCGGCTCGTCCCGAAGGTCGTCGCCGCCGTCGAGGCGCAGGTCACCGGTGACCCGGCGGACGACGCCACCGACGTCGGCCCGCTCGTCGACGAGAACGCCGCCAAGCGCGTCGAGGGCTGGGTGGACGAGGCCGTCGCGGCCGGCGCGAAGCTGCTCGCGGGCGGCAAGCGCGAGGGCGCGACCTACGCCCCGACCGTCCTCACCGACCTCCCGGCCGATGTCACCCTGGCCCGCGCCGAGGTCTTCGGCCCGGTCCTCACCATCGCCAAGGTCGACGGCGAGGCCGAGGCCTTCGCCGCCGTCAACGACTCGGACTTCGGCCTCCAGGCCGGCGTCTTCACCCACGACCTGCAGACCGCCTTCCGCGCCCACCGCGCGCTGGAGGTCGGCGGCGTGATCATCGGCGACGTCCCGTCCTACCGCGCCGACCAGATGCCGTACGGCGGCGCCAAGAAGTCCGGTGTCGGCCGCGAGGGCGTCAAGTACGCCATGGACGACTACACCTACGAGCGGGTCCTGGTCCTCACGGGCCTGGCGCTGTAACCCGTATTCAGTAGTCCGCACGAACTCGTGCGGAACCTTGAGACCGACGGCCGGAGCCGGATGTGCGGGGCCTCCGGTCGTCTTCTCGTCTATCGGTGCGCCCGGAAATCGGGTACTACGGACGAGTAGTCACAAGGCCACCCTACGAGCGGCGAGGTGAGCTCCTCATGTCCGCACCCACCCAGCGGCCCAAGGTCACCGAACGCGAGGCCCGGCAGGTCGCCGAGGCCGCGCGCGAGCAGGACTGGCGCAAACCCAGTTTCGCCAAGGAACTCTTCCTCGGCCGCTTCCGACTGGACCTCATCCACCCCCATCCCCTGCCGTCGGATGAGGACGTACGGCGCGGCGAGGCCTTCCTCGCCAAGCTGCGCGTCTTCTGCGAGACACGCATCGACGGCCGGCTGATCGAGCGCGAGGCCCGCATCCCCGACGAGGTCGTCACCGGTCTCAAGGAACTCGGCGCGCTCGGGATGAAGATCGACCCGAAGTACGGCGGGCTCGGCCTCACCCAGGTCTACTACAACCGCGCCCTCGCCCTGGTCGGCTCCGCGAGCCCCGCGATCGGCGCGCTGCTCTCGGCCCATCAGTCCATCGGCGTTCCCCAGCCGCTGAAGATCTTCGGCACTCAGGAACAGCGCGACACCTACCTCCCCCGCCTCGCCACCACCGACATCTCGGCCTTCCTGCTCACCGAACCCGACGTGGGCTCCGACCCGGCCCGGCTCGCCACCACGGCGGTTCCGGACGGCGACGACGCCTATGTCATCGACGGGGTGAAGCTCTGGACGACCAACGGGGTCGTCGCCGACCTGCTCGTCGTCATGGCGCGCGTGCCCGCGTCGCCGGGCCACCGGGGCGGCATCACCGCCTTCGTCGTCGAGGCGGACTCGCCCGGCGTCACCGTCGAGCACCGCAACGCCTTCATGGGCCTGCGGGGGCTCGAGAACGGCGTCACCCGCTTCCACGGCGTCCGGGTTCCCGCCGAGAACCGCATCGGCCCCGAGGGCGCCGGCCTCAAGATCGCGCTGACGACGCTGAACACCGGCCGGCTCTCGCTCCCCGCGATGTGCGTCGGCGCCGGCAAGTGGGCGCTGAAGATCGCCCGCGAATGGGCTGCCGTACGGGAGCAGTGGGGCAAGCCGGTCGCACGCCACGAGGCGGTCGGCACGAAGATCTCCTTCATCGCGGCGACCACGTTCGCCCTGGAGGCGGTCGTCGACCTCTCCTCGCAGATGGCCGACGAGGACCGCAACGACATCCGCATCGAGGCGGCGCTCGCCAAGCTCTACGGCTCCGAGATGGGCTGTCTCATCGCCGACGAACTGGTCCAGATCCGCGGCGGGCGCGGCTACGAGACCGCGGACTCGCTGGCGGCGCGCGGGGAACGGGCCGTACCGGCCGAGCAGTTGCTCCGGGATCTGCGGATCAACCGGATCTTCGAGGGCTCGACGGAGATCATGCATCTGCTCATCGCCCGCGAGGCCGTCGACGCCCATCTGGCCGTCGCCGGCGACATCATCGACCCGGAGAAGTCGTTCGGCGACAAGGCGAAGGCGGGTGCGCGGGCCGGTGGCTTCTACGCCCGCTGGCTGCCGAAGCTCGTCGCGGGGCAGGGGCAGGTGCCGGGCGCGTACCGGGAGTTCGGCGCGCTGGCCACCCACCTGCGGTACGTGGAGCGGACGTCGAGGAAGCTCGCCAGGTCCACCTTCTACGCGATGTCGCGATGGCAGGGCCGGATGGAGCTGAAGCAGGCGTTCCTCGGGCGGATCGTGGACATCGGCGCGGAGCTCTTCGCGATGAGCGCGGCGTGCGTACGGGCGGACCTGCTGCGGACCACCGACGACCACGGCAAGGAGGCGTACGCGCTCGCCGACGCGTTCTGCCGGCAGTCCCGGCTGCGCGTGGAGGAGCTCTTCGGCCGCCTCTGGGCCAACACGGACGACCTGGACCGCCGGGTCGTCGACGGGGTCCTCGCCGGCCGCTTCGAGTGGCTGGAGGCGGGGGTGGTCGACCCGAGCGACGACGGCCCCTGGATCGCGGACGCGACCCCGGGCGCCTCGACGGAGGAGAACGTCCACCGCAAGATCCCCTGACCGACGGGCGCGGGCCGTCGCGCCGCAGGTGTCCCGTCCTGCGGAACGACGGCCCACGGCGGGGAAAGCCACGGCAGGATGGGCCCGTGACCGTCATAGAGATTCCCGGTTCCAAGTCCGTCACCGCCCGCGCGCTCTTCCTCGCCGCCGCCGCCGACGGGACCACCACCCTCCTCCGGCCGCTCCACTCCGACGACACCGAGGGATTCGCCGAAGGGCTGAAGACCCTCGGATACGAGGTCCGGCAGGAGCCGGGGGCCTGGCACATCGAGGGCCGTCCCGCGGGTCCCGCCGTGGACACCGCCGACGTGTACTGCCGCGACGGTGCCACCACCGCCCGCTTCCTCCCCACCCTCGCCGCCGCCGGCCACGGCACCTTCCGCTTCGACGCCTCGCCCCAGATGCGCCGCCGCCCCCTCGGCCCCCTCTCCACCGCCCTGCGCACCCTCGGCGTCGACCTCCGCCACGAGGAGAACGAGGGCCACCACCCGCTCACCGTCGCCGCCCAGGGCATCAAGGGCGGCGCGCTCACCCTCGACGCCGGCCAGTCCTCCCAGTACCTGACCGCGCTGCTCATGCTCGGCCCGCTGACCGCCGAGGGCCTCGCCATCACCGTCACCGACCTGGTCTCGGAGCCGTACGTCGAGATCACCCTCGCCATGATGCGTGCCTTCGGCGCAGAGGTGACCCGGCAGGACCGCACCTACACCGTCGCCCCCACCGGCTACAAGGCGGCCACGTACGCCGTCGAGCCCGACGCCTCCACCTCCTCGTACTTCTTCGCCGCCGCCACTCTCCAGCCCGGCCGCACCGTCACCGTCCCCGGCCTCGGCACCGGCGCACTCCAGGGCGACCTCGGCTTCGTCGACGTCCTGCGCCGGATGGGCGCCGACGTGGAGACCACCGACACGGCCACCACCGTCCGCGGCACGGGGACGCTGCGCGGTCTGACGGTCAACATGCGCGACATCTCCGACACCATGCCGACGCTCGCCGCCCTCGCGCCCTTCGCCGACGGACCCGTCCGCATCGAGGACGTGGCCAACACGCGCGTCAAGGAGTGCGACCGCCTCGACGCCTGCGCCGAGAACCTCCGCCGCCTCGGCATCGAGGTCGCGACCGGCCACGACTGGATCGAGATCCGGCCCGGGACCCCGGCAGGCCCCGCCGAGATCGCCACCCACGGCGACCACCGGATCGTCATGTCCTTCGCCGTCACCGGTCTGCGCACGCCCGGGATCACCTTCGACGACCCCGGCTGCGTACGGAAGACGTTCCCGGACTTCCACCGCGTCTTCGGCGAGGCCTTCGGAACGGCCGCCTCCGCCGAGTGACCACACCGGGCGAAGACGCCCACGGGAGGCACCCCGTGAAGACCGCACAGTCTTTGCGGCAAGAATGGGGGGCATGAGCGACCGCCCCTCTCCTCTCGCCGACCCGCACATCGTCTTCGCACCGGTCGAAGGCCGCCGGGACATCGTCGTCCTCGGCTCCACGGGATCCATCGGCACCCAGGCCATCGACCTGGTCCTGCGCAACCCCGACCGGTTCCGGGTCACCGCCCTCGCCGCCTCCGGCGGCCGCGTCGGGCTGCTCGCCGAGCAGGCGCACCGGCTGAAGGTCGCGGCGGTCGCCGTCGCCCGTGAGGACGTGGTGCCCGAGCTGCGCGACGCGCTCAAAGAGCTGTACGGCGCCGAGCCCCTGCCCGAGATCCTGGCAGGGGCCGACGCCGCCACCCAGCTCGCCGCCTCGCCCTGCCACACGGTGCTCAACGGCATCACCGGATCCATCGGCCTGGCGCCCACGCTCGCCGCCCTCGAAGCCGGCCGCACCCTCGCCCTGGCCAACAAGGAGTCGCTGATCGTCGGCGGCCCGCTGGTCAAGGCGCTCGCCAAGCCCGGCCAGATCATCCCGGTCGACTCCGAGCACGCCGCCCTCTTCCAGGCGCTGGCCGCCGGCACCCGCGCCGACGTCCGCAAGCTGGTCGTCACCGCCTCGGGCGGCCCCTTCCGCGGCCGTACGAGGGAGGAGCTGGCCCATGTCACCCGCGAGGACGCGCTCGCCCACCCCACCTGGGCCATGGGCCCGGTCATCACGGTGAACAGCGCCACCCTGGTGAACAAGGGCCTGGAGGTCATCGAGGCGCACCTCCTCTACGACATCCCCTTCGACCGCATCGAGGTCGTCGTCCACCCCCAGTCGTACGTCCACTCGATGGTCGAGTTCACCGACGGCTCCACCCTCGCCCAGGCCACCCCGCCGGACATGCGCGGCCCGATCGCCCTCGGCATCGGCTGGCCCGAGCGGGTCCCGGACGCCGCCCCCGCCTTCGACTGGACCAAGGCGTCCAGCTGGGAGTTCTTCCCGCTCGACACCGAGGCGTTCCCCTCCGTGGGCCTGGCCCGACACGTCGGCGAACTGGGCGGCACCGCCCCCGCCGTCTTCAACGCCGCCAACGAGGAGTGCGTGGAGGCCTTTCTCGCCGGACGGCTGCCGTTCAACGGAATCATGGATACGGTCACGGCAGTCGTCACCGAACACGGAAAGCCCACCCAGGGAACCTCCCTCACGGTGTCGGACGTCCTCGAAGCGGAGACCTGGGCCCGCGCCCGGGCCCGTGAACTCGCAGAACTCGCAGCGAACGCAACCGCGGAGGCGCGCGCATGACCGTACTTCTGACGCTCCTCGGCATCGCGCTGTTCGCGGTCGGGCTGCTCGTCTCGATCGCCTGGCACGAACTCGGCCACCTCTCCACGGCCAAGCTCTTCGGTATCCGCGTGCCGCAGTACATGGTCGGCTTCGGCCCCACGATCTGGTCGAAGAAGAAGGGCGAGACGGAGTACGGCATCAAGGCCATCCCCGCCGGCGGCTACATCCGCATGATCGGGATGTTCCCGCCCGGCAGGGACGGCCGCATCGAGGCCCGCTCCACCTCCCCCTGGCGCTCCATGATCGAGGACGCCCGTGAGGCCTCCTTCGAGGAGCTCCAGCCCGGCGACGAGAACCGGCTCTTCTACACGCGCAAGCCGTGGAAGCGCGTCATCGTGATGTTCGCCGGCCCGTTCATGAACCTGATCCTCGCCGTGCTGCTGTTCTTCGGCAGCGCCATGGCCGTCGGCTTCGAGACGCAGACCACCAAGGTCGCCGGCGTCACCAACTGCGTCATCGACCAGAGCGAGAAGCGCGACACCTGCAAGGCCGGCGACCCCGAGTCGCCCGCCAAGGCCGCCGGACTCCTCAAGGGCGACCGCATCGTCGCCTTCAACGGCGAACGCGTCTCGGACTGGAACACCCTCTCCGACCGCATCCGCGCCACCACCGGGGCCGCCACCGTCACCGTCCAGCGCGACGGCAAGGAGATGGACCTCAAGGCCACGCTCCTCGAGAACAAGGTGCTCAAGAAGGACGCGGACGGCAAGGTCGTCCAGCCGCTGCAGTACGTCACCGCCGGCTACCTGGGCTTCGAGTCCGGCCGCGAGGTCGTCCCGCTCACCTTCGGCGAGTCCGCCTCCCGCATGACCGACCAGCTCCAGGCCGGTGCCGAGTCCGTGCTCGCCCTGCCCGGCAAGATCCCGGACCTGTGGGACGCCACCTTCGGCGACGGCGAACGCAAGGCGGACTCCCCGGTCGGCGTCGTCGGCGCCGCCCGCATCAGCGGCGAGCTGATGAACATCGACGCGCCCCCGCAGACCATCCTGGTCTTCTTCCTGCAGCTGGTCGTCATGTTCAACGTCTCGCTGTTCCTGTTCAACATGCTGCCGCTGCTCCCGCTCGACGGCGGACACATCGCCGGCGCCCTGTGGGAGTCCGTACGCCGCCACACCGCGCGGATCTTCCGGCGCCCCGACCCGGGCCCGTTCGACGTGGCCAAGCTGATGCCGGCCGCCTACGTGGTGGCGGGAGTGTTCGTCTGCTTCACGCTCCTCGTCCTCGCCGCGGACATCGTCAACCCGGTGAAGCTGACGTGACGAGAGGGTGGCCGGACCCCCTGGGTGTCCGGCCACCCGCCGCCGGGGCGGTAATCTCGAAGACCTGAGCCCGATGAACCACACCTTGGGGTTGTACAGCTGATGACCGCGATCTCTCTCGGTATCCCGTCCGTTCCGACCAGGCTCGCCGAGCGGCGCAAGAGCCGCCAGATCCAGGTCGGATCGGTGGCCGTGGGCGGCGACGCACCCGTCTCTGTCCAGTCCATGACGACGACCCGGACCTCCGACATCGGCGCCACGCTCCAGCAGATCGCCGAGCTGACCGCCTCCGGCTGCCAGATCGTCCGTGTCGCGTGCCCCACCCAGGACGACGCCGACGCGCTGGCGACCATCGCCAAGAAGTCGCAGATCCCGGTCATCGCGGACATCCACTTCCAGCCGAAGTACGTCTTCGCCGCCATCGACGCCGGCTGCGCCGCGGTTCGCGTCAACCCCGGCAACATCAAGCAGTTCGACGACAAGGTCAAGGAGATCGCGCACGCCGCCAAGGCCGCGGGCACCCCGATCCGGATCGGCGTCAACGCGGGCTCGCTCGACGCCCGGCTGCTGAAGAAGTACGGCAAGGCCACCCCCGAGGCGCTGGTCGAGTCCGCGCTGTGGGAGGCCTCCCTCTTCGAGGAGCACGGCTTCGGCGACATCAAGATCTCGGTCAAGCACAACGACCCGGTCGTCATGGTCAACGCCTACCGCCAGCTCGCCGCCGCCTGCGACTACCCGCTGCACCTCGGCGTCACCGAGGCCGGCCCCGCCTTCCAGGGCACCATCAAGTCCGCCGTCGCCTTCGGCGCGCTGCTCTCCGAGGGCATCGGCGACACCATCCGCGTCTCGCTCTCCGCGCCGCCGGTCGAGGAGGTCAAGGTCGGCAACCAGATCCTGGAGTCGCTGAACCTCAAGCCGCGCCGTCTGGAGATCGTCTCCTGCCCGTCCTGCGGCCGCGCCCAGGTCGACGTCTACAAGCTGGCCGAAGAGGTCACCGCCGGCCTGGAGGGCATGGAGGTCCCGCTGCGCGTCGCCGTCATGGGCTGCGTCGTCAACGGCCCGGGCGAGGCCCGCGAAGCCGACCTCGGCGTCGCCTCCGGCAACGGCAAGGGCCAGATCTTCGTCAAGGGCGAGGTCATCAAGACCGTCCCCGAGTCGAAGATCGTCGAGACCCTCATCGAAGAGGCGATGAAGATCGCCGAGCAGATGGAGAAGGACGGCGTGATGTCCGGCGAGCCGACGGTCGCCATCGGCGTCTGACCCGCCCGAGCACCCCACGAAGCCCCGCCGCGGCGCCCGTCGAACCGGGCCCCGGCGGGGCTTCGTCGCGCTCGCCCGACACCTCCGCGACGCGACAGGTACAGTGCGGAGAATCAAGCAGACCGCATGGTGAGGCCCCCTCGTGTTGACGCAGACCACCACCCGGGTCCTCGAACCCGCCGACCTCGGCGCCGCGCTCGCCGTCCTCGAGAGCGCCCCCGTCGAGAACGCCTTCGTGGCCGCCCGCGTCCAGGCGGCCGGACTCGACCCCTGGCGCCTCGGCGGCGAGATGTGGGGCTGGTACGCCGACGGACAGCTGCGCTCCCTCTGCTACTCCGGCGCCAACCTCGTCCCCATCTGCGCCACCCCCGACGCCGTCCGCGCCTTCGCCGACCGTGCCCGCAGGACCGGCCGCCGCTGCTCCTCCATCGTCGGCCCCGTCGAGCCCACCACCCGGCTCTGGCAGCTCCTCGAACCCAGCTGGGGGCCCGCCCGCGACGTCCGCGGCCACCAGCCCCTGATGGTCACCGAGGAGCCCTCCGCGACCGTCGAGCCCGACCCCCTCGTCCGCCGTATCCGCAAGGACGAGATGGAGGTGATCATGCCCGCGTGCGTGGCCATGTTCACCGAGGAGGTCGGCATCTCGCCGATGGCCGGCGACGGCGGACTGCTCTACCAGGCCCGGGTCGCCGAACTCGTCGGCGCCGGCCGGTCCTTCGCCCGCATCGAGGACGGCAAGGTCGTCTTCAAGGCCGAGATCGGCGCCGCCACCCGCCAGGCCTGCCAGATCCAGGGCGTCTGGGTGGCCCCCGAGTTCCGCGGCCGCGGCCTCTCCGAGACCGGCATGGCCGCCGTGCTGCGCTACGCCCTCGCCGACGTCGCGCCCGTCGTCAGCCTGTACGTCAACGACTACAACGCTCCGGCCAGGGCCTCGTACCGCCGCGTCGGCTTCCGTGAGGTCGGGGCCTTCATGAGCGTGCTCTTCTGAGGCGCTTGTAAGGTGCGGCGCATGGATGACGCTGACGTCACGATCGGACCGGTCAATCTCGCCGCGCGGGTGGACGACGCCCTCGCGGTCCAGGCGCTGGCCTTCGGGCTCAGCGAGGACGAGATCGTCGTACGACGCCACATCGTGCTCCGCCATCTGCTCAACCCCGGCGCCTGCGCCTACGGCGCGACCAACGCCGCCGGCCGGCTGGTCGGCTTCGTCTACGGGATGCCCAACGACCGCAGCCACTGGTGGTCCGGCGTCGTGGAGCCGTACCTCCGCGCCGGCGGCACCGCGGACTGGCTCGACGACTCGTTCGTGATCACCGAGCTCCATGTCCACCCCTCCTACCAGGGGCGGGGCATCGGCCGTGAGCTGATCACCGCCATCACCGACCAGTCGGACCTGCCCCGGTCGATCCTCTCGGCGATCGACACCGAGAGCCCGGCCCGCGGCCTGTACCGGGCCCTCGGCTACAAGGACCTGGCCCGCCGGGTCCACTTCCCCAGCGCACCCCGCCCGTACGCCGTGATGGGCGCCCCGCTCCCGCTGCCGCGCCGGAACGGACTCCCCGCAACCGGTTCGCCACGGAACTGATTTCACCGAGCCGGTGCCGCCCGGCTAACCTCCTAGGGGGTGTCCGGCGGACCATGGCCGGGGCCACGACGTCTGGCACGGCACCTCGCCGCGTTGCCGAAACGCCTGAATGGCTCCGCTATTGAGGCGCTCCGGCGCCTTGCGATGTACCGCACCAGACGCCGCGTCCTATCCGGCCCTGGTCCGCCGGACACCCCCGAGCCATCACCCTTTCCCGGCAGGAGTACGAGAACCATGGCCAACGTACCGGTCCAGCGCATGTCCCAGTTGATGGCGAAGACGCTGCGCGACGACCCGGCGGACGCCGAGGTCCTCAGCCACAAGCTCCTCGTCCGCGCCGGCTACGTCCGCCGCACCGCCGCCGGCATCTGGAGCTGGCTGCCCCTGGGCCGGAAGGTCCTCGCCAACGTCGAGCGCATCGTCCGCGAGGAGATGGACGCCATCGGCGCACAGGAGGTCCTGCTGCCCGCCCTGCTGCCCCGTGAGCCCTACGAGGCGACCGGCCGCTGGGACGAGTACGGCGCCGAGCTGTTCCGCCTCCAGGACCGCAAGGGCGGCGACTACCTCCTCGGCCCGACCCACGAGGAGATCTTCACCCTCCTGGTGAAGGACCAGTGCTCGTCCTACAAGGACCTGCCGGTCATCCTGTACCAGATCCAGACGAAGTTCCGCGACGAGGCCCGTCCCCGGGCCGGCATCCTGCGCGGCCGCGAGTTCCAGATGAAGGACTCGTACTCCTTCGACACGGAGGACGAGGGCCTCGCCCAGTCCTACGGGCTGCACCGTGAGGCCTACAAGCGCGTCTTCGAGCGCCTCGGCCTCGACTACCGCATCGTCGCCGCCACCGCCGGCGCCATGGGCGGCTCGAAGTCCGAGGAGTTCCTCGCCCCGGCCGAGGCCGGCGAGGACACCTTCGCCGACTGCCCGAACTGCGACTTCGCCGCCAACACCGAGGCGATCTCCTACGAGCTCAAGTCGGTCGACGGCTCGGCCGTCGCGGCCGCCGAGGAGATCCCCACCCCGGACACCCCGACCATCGAGACCCTGGCCGCCTCCCTCGGCGTCCCGGCCTCCGCGACGCTGAAGAACCTCCTCGTGAAGGTCGACGGCGAGATCGTCGCCGTCGGCGTGCCCGGCGACCGCGAGGTCGACATGGGCAAGGTCGAGGAGCACTTCGCCCCCGCGACCGTCGAGATGGTCACCGAGGCCGACTTCGCCGAGCGCGCGGACCTCGTCCGCGGCTACGTCGGCCCGCAGGGCCTGGAGAAGGTCACGTACATCGCCGACCCGCGCGTGGCGCCGGGCACGGCGTGGATCACGGGCGCGAACAAGGAGGGCATGCACGCGAAGAACGTCGTCGCGGGGCGTGACTTCGAGGTCGACGAGTACGTCGACGTCGTGGTCGTCCAGGACGGCGACCCGTGCCCCAAGTGCGGTACCGGCCTGACGCTGGACCGCGCGATCGAGATCGGCCACATCTTCCAGCTGGGCCGCAAGTACGCCGACGCCCTCAAGCTCGACGTCCTCGGCCAGAACGGCAAGCCGGTCCGCGTGACCATGGGCTCGTACGGCATCGGCGTCTCGCGCGCGGTGGCCGCGCTCGCCGAGCAGTCCGCCGACGACAAGGGCCTGTGCTGGCCCGCCGAGGTCGCCCCGGCCGACGTCCACGTCGTCGCGGCGGGCAAGGCGCTCCAGACCGAGCTGGCCCTGGAGGTCTCCGAGAAGCTGCGCGCGGCCGGTCTCCGGGTGCTCGTGGACGACCGCGCGGGCGTCTCGCCCGGTGTGAAGTTCACCGACGCGGAGCTGATCGGCGTCCCGAAGATCCTGGTCGCCGGCCGCCGCTCGGCGGAGGGCGTCGTGGAACTGAAGGACCGCCGCACGGGGGAGCGGGAGGAGCTCCCCGTGGCAGAGGCGATCGCGCGCCTGAGCGCGTAACGGCCGGGGCGGGCTCACCCCACATGGGGTGGCCCGCCCCGCCCCGCGGAACGCCCGCCCACCGACCCGGCCGCGCGTCGGGGTGCCTACGCCGCCTCGTCCCGTGGGACCGGGTCCGCCGGGGGACCCGCGACCGTCTCGTCCGGCAGGGGCGGGAGATCCGCCAGGTCCGCCAGGTCCGGGAGGTCCCTCGTGGGGCGGGGCTCCGCCGGGAGGCCGGGCAAGGGATCCTGGAAGGTCTCCGGTGCCGCCACGGGCACATGCGGCGCGGCCGAGTCCGTGGACACCATGCCCTGCGGGGGCGCCGCCCGCTCCAGGAACCGCAGCAGCTCCACCGGGAACGGCAGCACCAGCGTCGAGTTCTTCTCCGCCGCCACCGCCACCACCGTCTGCAACAGCCGCAGCTGCAACGCGGCAGGCTGCTCCGACATCACTTCCGCGGCCTCCGCCAGCTTCTTCGACGCCTGCAACTCCGCGTCCGCGTTGATCACCCGCGCCCGCCGCTCCCGGTCCGCCTCCGCCTGCCGCGCCATCGAGCGCTTCATCGTCTCCGGCAGCGACACGTCCTTGATCTCGACCCGGTCGATCGCGACACCCCAGCCCATCGCCGGACTGTCGAGCATCAGCTCGAGACCCTGGTTGAGCTTCTCCCGGTTCGACAGCAGGTCGTCCAGATCGCTCTTGCCGATGATCGACCGCAGCGAGGTCTGCGCCATCTGCGAGACGGCGAACTTGTAGTCCTCCACCCGCACCAGCGCGTCCGCCGCGTCGACCACCTTGAAGTACACGACGGCGTCCACCCGCACGGTCACGTTGTCCCGGGTGATGCCCTCCTGCGCGGGCACGGGCAGCGTCACGATCTGCAGGTTCACCTTGTGCAGCCGGTCGACGACCGGCACGATCATCGTGAACCCCGGCTGCCGGACGTCGCTCAGCAGCCGACCGAAGCGGAACACGACACCCCGTTCGTACTGCTTCACCACGCGCGCCGCCGCGGCCGCGTACACCACGACCGCGGTTCCGGTCACCGCCGCCGCTGTCAACAGCTCCTCGAGCATCACGGCCCCCTGAGGTCCGAGCCGAGCGTTACAGCAAGGTTATTCCCCTACAGCCAGCCCGCGAACTCCAGCAGCAGCTCCGCGTCCCGGTGACGCCCCGCCGTCAGCGCCCGCGTACCCGACTCGACCGCCCGGAAGAGCGTCCAGCCACGCAGCCGCTCGCGGTCCACCTCCAGCGAGTCCGCCAGCTTGTTGACCCTCCGGCGGGCCGCCGACGCCCCCGCCGAAGCCGCCACCAGGTCCTCGACCCGGTCCCGTACGAGCCGCGCCAGATCGTAGGCGCGCTCGCCGACCAGCGGCTCGGGGCCCACGGCCAGCCAGGGCGTGCGCTCGCCGGCCAGGACCTTGCCCTGCCGGAAGCAGCCGTGCAGCAGCAGCGTCTCGGGGGAGTCGCCGATCAGCTCCTCGCGCGCCGCCAGCGCGGCGGCCGTGAGCGCGCCCGCCTCGGCGTGGGCGCGGTAGGACTCCATCGCCGCCGCCTGCCGGGCCGTGCGCTCGGTCACCGACTCGAAGCCGTGCTCCGCGGGCGGCTCGACCCACAGCTTCCGGACCGTCCCGGCCGCTTCGAGCAGCGCCTTCGCCTCGGGGAGGGAACGCAGAGACACCTCGGTGTGCAGCCGTTCGAGGACCAGCGAGCCGTCCTCGGCCGCGTCGAGCAGCCGCACCGCTCCCCAGCCGTTCCAGTGCGCCAGCGCGTCCCGCTCCAGGTCCGGCCGGGCGACCTCGGGGGCGATCTTCAGCGCCGCCGGGGAGCCGTCCTGCCGCCGTACGAGGACGACCAGGCTGCTGCGCCCGCCGGGCGCCACCACCCGTTCGCTGTCCAGGGAGGCGTGCTCCAGCGCGGTCCGTGCCAGCTCGGGCAGCTTCCCGAGCCACTCGGCCGCGACAGCGTCCCCGTACGTCTCACCGAGCGCCCGTACCAGTCGCCGCGGCGGTTCGAAACCCATGCGTACGTTGTTCCTTCTGCAGTACCGGAGCCTGGTCAGGGCCGTCAGAGCCGGACTCACACCCGCTCGGCGAGCCCAGGAAAGGTTACGTCGGTGCCGCGCCAGCGAACGGCCCGTACCGCCGCCTCGCGCAACGCGGCGGCCGCGTCCCGCCGCAGCGTTCCCTCGGAGGCCCGTACGAGATCGGAGTACACCCCCGCCACCCGGTCCTCCAGGACCGCGGCGAGCCGCACGGCCGCGGCGGTGTCCGGTACCGGGAACGGCAGCTCGTAGCCGGCCGCCGCGGCGGCCGGCTCCCCGCCCAGGTCCCGTACGGTCCTGCGCAGCCCGTCCCGTCGGGCCCGGTGCGCCTCGTAGGCCGAAGTGGCCTCGGCGCGCCGCTCGGCACCGATCCGGCCGCCGACGACGCCGTAGCCGTACACCGCCGCATGCTCGGCGGCGAGCGCGGCCTGCGCCGCGTCCAGGGCGCTCATGCCCGGCCTCCCTCGGTCAGCAGATACGCGTGCGCCGCGCCGGCCGCCGCCACCGAGGCCAGCAGCCGGGCGTACTCGGGCGGCGCGTCGAGCAGCGTCGCCGTGTGCGCGTCGGCGGTCCTGCGGACGGTGGCCGCCAGGTCCTTGAGGGCAGCCACCGGGTCGGCCGGAACGGGCACGGGCGCGGTGGCCGAGGCGGTGGCACCGGGGGTGTCCGCCGGTCGGGTGCCCGCCGTACGAGCGGCCTTGGCCCCCGATCCGTCCGAGGCGGCGGCCTTCGCCTCCGCGTCGTGCGGCTCCCCGCTCGCGGTGGACCCGCCGGTCGGCAGCGGCGTGACGCCCTCGGCCAGGGCGGCGGCATGCGCCGCCACCGCGCGTCGCAGCGGGGCCAGCCGGTCCGTCAGCGAGGGGTGAGCCGCCAGCACCGCGTCGTAACGTTCCAGCAGGGTCAGGCTCGTCGTCACCGATCCGCGGCGCAGCGCCGCCTCGGCGAGCGCCGCCCGTTCGGCCGCGGTCCGCTTCCTCGGCCGCTCGCCGCCACCGCCGTCGGACGTGCAGCCGACCAGCGTCACCGCCCCCGCCGTCAGGAGCGCCCGTCTGCCCACGGTCCCCGTGCGCCCCACATCCACTCCCTCGGCCTCGGTCGAAGATCACCGCAGGCGAGCGTACCCGCGGCCCCCGGCCCCGTGGACGGCAACACCCCCCGGGACCGGATACCCTTTGGTCTGACACGCGACGAAACCCACAACAGCACACGCGGCCGAGGAGTCACCCGGATGAGCACCACCCAGAGCGACAGGCTGCGAGCACTCCTTGAGCCGCTCATCGCCTCGCAGGGACTCGAACTCGAAGAGCTCGAGGTGGCCTCCGTGGGACGCAAGCGTGTGCTGCGCGTCGTCGTCGACTCCGAAGAGGGAGCCGACCTGGACCAGGTCGCCGATGTGAGCCGCGCGCTCTCGGAGACGCTGGACGAGACGGACGCGATGGGCGAGGGGGAGTACACCCTCGAGGTCGGCACCCCGGGCGCGGAGCGCCCGCTCACCGAGCACCGCCACTACGTGCGCGCCACGGGCCGCCTTGCCAAGCTGCAGCTGAACGATGGTGGAGAGCTCGTCGCGCGGATCCTCACCGTGGACGAAGACGGCATCGACCTCGAAGTGCCGGGCGTGAAGGGGCGCAAGCCCACCGCCCGCCGGGTCGAGTTCGCCGACATCGCCAAGGCGCGTGTCGAGATCGAGTTCAACCGCAAGGACAAGAAGGAAGAGGAGGCGTAGCCGTGGACATCGACGTGAAGCTCCTGAAGGGCTTGGCACAAGAGAAGGAGATCTCCTTCGACCTGTTGGTCGAGGCGATCGAGTCGGCCCTCCTCATCGCATACCACCGCACCCCGTCCGCCCGCCGCCACGCGCGCGTGGAGCTGAACCGGCAGACCGGTCATGTGACGGTGTGGGCCAAGGAGGACCCCTCCGAGCTGGAGGAGGGCCAGGAGCCCAAGGACTTCGACGACACCCCGTCGGACTTCGGCCGGATCGCGGCGAGCACCGCCCGCCAGGTCATCCAGCAGCGGCTGCGCGACGCCGAGAACGACGTCACCTTCGGCGAGTACGCCCGCCGCGAGGGCGACATCGTCGCCGGCATGGTGCAGCAGGGCAAGGACCCGAAGAACGTCCTCGTCAAGCTCGACGACAAGCTGGAAGCCATCCTTCCGGTGCAGGAGCAGGTGCCGGGCGAGGAGTACACGCACGGTCTGCGGCTGCGCACGTACGTGGTCCGGGTCGCCAAGGGTGTCCGCGGTCCGTCCGTCACCCTTTCGCGCACGCACCCCAATCTGGTGAAGAAGCTGTTCGCCCTGGAGGTCCCCGAGATCGCCGACGGTTCCGTCGAGATCGCGGCGATCGCCCGTGAGGCCGGTCACCGCACCAAGATCGCCGTACGGTCCACCCGTTCGGGCCTGAACGCCAAGGGCGCCTGCATCGGCCCCATGGGCAGCCGCGTCCGCAACGTCATGGCGGAGCTGCTCGGCGAGAAGATCGACATCGTCGACTGGTCCGACGACCCGGCCGAGATGGTGGCCAGCGCGCTCTCCCCGGCGCGGGTCTCCAAGGTCGAGATCGTGGACCTGGCGGCCCGGTCCGCCCGGGTGACCGTGCCCGACTACCAGCTGTCGCTGGCCATCGGCAAGGAGGGGCAGAACGCCCGCCTCGCCGCCCGCCTCACCGGCTGGCGCATCGACATCCGTCCGGACACGGAGCACGAGTCCGACGAGCGGCGCGACCGCGACTGAGCGCGCCGCAGGGAATGCATCTCGCCCTCGTCACGTTCCGTGAGGGCGAGATCACGACAAACGACCGTTCGATTCTTGCCCCAAACGGGTGAGGTCGCTACGGGGAGGTAGACTTAGCCGTGTCTGGCCGGACGCAAGACCGAGCGTGCCCTGAGCGAACCTGTGTGGGATGCCGGGAGCGAGCGGCCAAGAGCGATCTGCTGCGCATCGTGGAGGTCGAGGGCGCGTGTGTCCCCGATCATCGCGGTACGCTGCCCGGCCGGGGTGCGTATCTGCATCCCGCCTCGGTCTGTCTCGACCTGGCGGTCCGCCGCCGGGCGTTCCCGAGGGCCTTCAAGGTCCAGGGTCCGCTCGAAACGGCGGAAATCCGCTTTCACGTCGAGCAGGCAGCACCGTAAGAAGAAGTACGGCACGGATAACCGTGCGGTCAGGTACCTCGCGAGTTGGAAGTAGGTCGAGATTGCGATGAGCACTCGATGAGTACGCGATGAGTACGCCCATGAAGTAGCGACGGTCCGGCGGTAACCGGACCTAAAAGGAGCGAAGTGGCTAAGGTCCGGGTATACGAACTCGCCAAGGAGTTCGGCGTGGAGAGCAAGGTCGTCATGGCCAAGCTCCAAGAACTCGGTGAATTCGTCCGTTCGGCGTCCTCGACTATCGAGGCGCCGGTCGTGCGCAAGTTGACTGATGCGCTGCAGGGTCCCGGCGGTTCCGCCGGCAAGACCGCTGCCAAGCCTGGCGCGCCTCGCAAGGCCGCCCCCTCGAAGCCCTCGGCGCCGTCTCCGGCCGCCGCGGCACGTCCCGCTGCCCCGAAGCCCGGCGCCCCGGCCCCCAAGCCGGCCCCCGCCGCGCCCGCGGCGCCGGCCCCGGTCACTCCGGCCGCGCCCGCGAGCAGCACCCCCTCTCCGGCTCCGGCCGCCTCGGGCCCCCGCCCGGGCCCGAAGCCCGCGCCCAAGCCGGTCACGCCGGCTCCGGCCGCGCCCGAGTTCACCGCGCCCCCGTCGGCTCCCGCCGCCGGTCAGCGCCCCGGTGGCGCGACCCCGGGACCCCGTCCCGCCGGCGAGCGTCCCGCCCGTCCGGGTCAGGGCGCGCCGCGTCCGCAGGGCCAGGGTGCCCCGCGTCCGCAGGGCCAGGGCGCTCCGCGTCCGGGCGGTGCCCGTCCGGCCGGTCCGCGTCCGGGCAACAACCCCTTCACCTCGGGTGGCTCCACCGGAATGGCGCGCCCGCAGGCGCCCCGTCCGGGTGGCGGTGCCCCCCGTCCCGGCGGCGGTGCCGTTCCGGGTGCCCCGCGTCCGCAGGGCGGCCCCGGTGGCGCCCCGCGTCCCCAGGGCCAGGGCGGCGCGCGTCCCACCCCCGGTGGTATGCCGCGTCCGCAGGCTCCCCGTCCGGGCGGCGCGCCCGGCGGTAACCGTCCGAACCCCGGCATGATGCCGCAGCGTCCCGCTGCCGGCCCGCGTCCCGGTGGTGGCCCCGGCGGTCGTGGCCCCGGTGGCCCCGGCGGTCGTCCGGGTGGCGGCGGCGGTCGTCCCGGTGGCGGCGGCGGCTTCGCCGGCCGTCCGGCCGGTCCCGGCGGTGGCGGCGGCGGCTTCGCCGGTCGTCCCGGTGGTCCCGGTGGTGGCGGCGGCGGTCGTCCGGGTGGTCCCGGCGGCGGTGGCGGCGGCTTCGGCGGTCGTCCCGGCGGCTTCGGTGGCCGTCCCGGTGGCCCCGGTGGCCGTGGTGGCACGCAGGGCGCCTTCGGTCGTCCCGGCGGTCCCGCGCGTCGTGGTCGCAAGTCGAAGCGTCAGAGGCGCCAGGAGTACGAGGCCATGCAGGCCCCGTCGGTCGGCGGCGTGATGCTGCCTCGCGGCAACGGCGAAGCCATTCGCCTGTCGCGCGGTGCCTCCCTCACCGACTTCGCCGAGAAGATCGGCGCCAACCCGGCGTCGCTCGTCGCGGTGATGATGAACCTCGGTGAGATGGTCACGGCCACGCAGTCCGTCTCCGACGACACGCTGACGATGCTCGGCGAGGAGATGAACTACACCGTTCAGATCGTCTCGCCGGAGGAGGAGGACCGCGAGCTCCTCGAGTCCTTCGACATCGAGTTCGGCGAGGACGAGGGCGGCGAAGAGGCTCTGGTCTCCCGTCCGCCGGTCGTCACCGTCATGGGTCACGTCGACCACGGTAAGACCCGACTTCTCGACGCGATCCGCAAGACGAACGTCGTCGCGGGCGAGGCCGGTGGCATCACCCAGCACATCGGTGCCTACCAGGTGGGTACCGAGGTCAACGGCGAAGACCGTCGCATCACCTTCATCGACACCCCGGGTCACGAGGCGTTCACCGCCATGCGTGCCCGTGGTGCGAAGTCGACCGACATCGCGATCCTCGTGGTCGCGGCCAACGACGGCGTCATGCCGCAGACGATCGAGGCGCTCAACCACGCCAAGGCCGCCGGCGTCCCGATCGTCGTCGCGGTCAACAAGATCGACGTCGAGGGTGCCGACCCGACCAAGGTCCGCGGTCAGCTGACCGAGTTCGGTCTGGTGGCCGAGGAGTACGGCGGCGACACGATGTTCGTCGACATCTCCGCCAAGCAGGGTCTGCACATCGACTCCCTGCTGGAGGCCGTCGTCCTCACCGCCGACGCCTCGCTCGACCTTCGGGCCAACCCGAACCAGGACGCGCAGGGTATTGCGATCGAGTCCCACCTCGACCGCGGTCGCGGTGCCGTCTCGACCGTCCTGGTCCAGCGCGGAACGCTGCGCATCGGCGACACCGTGGTGGTCGGCGACGCGTACGGCCGCGTCCGGGCGATGCTCGACGACAAGGGCAACAACGTCGAGGAGGCGACCCCGTCGACTCCCGTCCTGGTGCTCGGTCTCACCAACGTGCCGGGTGCCGGCGACAACCTCCTGGTCGTCGACGAGGACCGTACGGCCCGTCAGATCGCCGAGAAGCGTGCTGCGCGTGAGCGCAACGCCGCCTTCGCCAAGCGCGTCCGCCGGGTGTCCCTCGAGGACCTCGACAAGGTGCTCAAGGCCGGTCTGGTCCAGGAACTCAACCTCATCATCAAGGGCGACGCGTCCGGTGCGGTCGAGGCTCTCGAGTCCTCGCTGCTCCAGCTCGACGTCGGCGAAGAGGTCGACATCCGTGTCCTGCACCGTGGTGTGGGTGCGGTCACCGAGTCCGACATCGACCTGGCCATGGGCTCCGACGCCATCGTCATCGGCTACAACGTCCGGGCTGCCGGCCGTGCCGCGCAGATGGCGGAGCGCGAAGGCGTCGACGTCCGGTACTACTCGGTGATCTACCAGGCCATCGAGGAGATCGAGGCGGCCCTCAAGGGTCTCCTCAAGCCGGAGTACGAAGAGGTCGAGCTCGGTACGGCGGAGATCCGCGAGGTCTTCCGCTCGTCCAAGCTGGGCAACATCGCCGGTGTCCTCATCCGCTCCGGCGAGGTCAAGCGCAACACCAAGGCGCGCCTCGTCCGCGACGGCAAGGTCATCGCCGAGGACCTCACGATCCACGGTCTGCGCCGCTTCAAGGACGACGTCACCGAGATCCGCGAAGGCTTCGAGGGCGGTATCAACCTCGGAAACTTCAACGACATCAAGATCGACGACGTCATCGCGACGTACGAGATGCGCGAGAAGCCGCGCGCCTGAGCGCAGCGGTAGGTCGGGGCCGGTCGGCGGGAGTTATTCCGTCGATCGGCCCCGGCCGTTGCGTGTACGGTTCTGGTGTTCCTGCCAAGCGACGGCGTGGCGGGCCACCGAACCCGAACCGGCGGGACATCCGGCACTACATGTACGTGGGGACTCTGTCCTTCGATCTGCTCCTCGGCGACGTTCATTCGTTGAAGGAGAAACGCTCCGTCGTCCGGCCCATCGTCGCCGAGCTCCAGCGCAAGTTCTCCGTGAGCGCGGCAGAGGTGGGCGACCAGGACCTCCATCGCAGGGCCCGTCTGGGCGTCGCGCTGGTGTCCGGGGACCCGGGGTTCGTATCGGACGTGCTCGACCGCTGTGAGCGGCTGGTCGCGGCCCGGCCCGAGGTGGAGCTGCTGTCGGTGCGACGCAGGCTCCACACTGATGAAGACTGAATGAGCAAGGCAAAGAAGGAGAAGGACCAGTGGCCGACAACGCGCGGGCGAAGAAGCTGGCGGACCTCATCCGGGAGGTGGTCGCCGAGAAGCTGCAGCGCGGCATCAAGGACCCGCGCCTGGGTACGCACGTGACCATCACGGACACCCGCGTCACCGGTGACCTGCGGGAGGCCACGGTCTTCTACACGGTCTACGGCGACGACGAGGAGCGGGCCAGCGCGGCCGCCGGACTGGAGAGCGCCAAGGGCATCCTGCGCTCCGCCGTCGGTGCCGCCGCCGGGACGAAGTTCACGCCGACGCTGACCTTCGTCGCGGACGCCCTTCCGGAGACCGCGAAGACGATCGAGGACCTCCTCGACAAGGCGCGGGCCTCCGACGCGGCCGTGCGCGAGGCGTCCTCGGGCGCGAAGTACGCCGGCGAGGCCGACCCGTACCGCAAGCCCGAGGACGAGGACGAGGACGAAGAGGGCACCACCGCCTGATGAGCACCGCAAAGACGCCCGACGGCCTTGTCATCGTCGACAAGCCGTCGGGCTTCACTTCGCACGACGTCGTGGCCAAGATGCGCGGGATCGCCAAGACCCGCCGCGTCGGCCACGCGGGCACGCTCGACCCCATGGCGACGGGCGTCCTCGTCCTCGGCGTGGAGCGGGCGACCAAGCTGCTCGGTCACCTCGCGCTGACCGAGAAGGAGTACCTCGGCACCATCCGCCTCGGCCAGACGACGATCACCGACGACGCCGAGGGCGAGATCACGGCCTCCGTGGACGCGTCCAAGGTGACCCGCGAGGGGATCGACGCGGGCGTGGCGGAGCTGACGGGCGCCATCATGCAGGTGCCGTCCAAGGTCTCCGCCATCAAGATCGACGGCAAGCGGTCGTACGCGCGCGTGCGCGGCGGCGAGGAGTTCGAGATCCCGGCGCGGCCGGTCACGGTCTCGTCCTTCCAGGTGTACGACGTCCGGGAGGCCGTCGCCGAGGACGGCACGCAGGTCGTCGATCTGGTCGTCTCGGTGGTCTGCTCCTCCGGTACGTACATCCGGGCGCTCGCCCGTGACCTGGGCGCGGGGCTGGGCGTGGGCGGTCATCTGACCGCGCTGCGGCGGACCCGGGTCGGCCCGTACAAGCTGGACTCGGCCAGGACCCTGGACCAGCTCCAGGAGGAGCTGACGGTCATGCCGGTCGCCGAGGCGGCCGGGGCGGCCTTCCCCCGCTGGGACGTCGACGAGAAGCGGGCCCGGCTGCTGCTGAACGGCGTCCGCCTGGAGATGCCGTCGTATCCGGCGGGACCCGTGGCGGTCTTCGCCCCGGACGGCCGGCTGCTGGCGCTCGTGGAGGACCAGAAGGGCAAGGCCAAGAGCCTGGCCGTCTTCGGCTGAGGGCCTCGTCCATCGGCCGAGGGCCCCGGTCATGGTGGAGCGGGCGCGCCCCCGGCGCCCCCGCACCATACCCCCCCCGCGGCCGTGATTACACACGCAAACCCCACTTATCCCCCACCGGGC
>NZ_JBHWBS010000002.1:84397-93608 GCF_042735655.1 Streptomyces sp. NPDC059567
ACTCGGCCCCCCCCCCCGCGGGGGGGCGTTTGCGTCGGGCCCCCTCCCCCCCGGGCGGGCGGCCGGGTGTGGTGGGGGGGGCCGCGGGGCGCCCCCCCCCCCCCACGATCCCCCTCCGGGGACTGTCTATCCACTCCGAACCCCTCATTCACCCCTACGGGCAGGCGCTCGGAGTGAAACGGGGGAGCACTGGGGGGCGCGTTCGTCCCGTGCGCTTCTCGGAGTGATCACCGCAGACCTACCGTCGTCACCATGGGACGCGGGGACCTGGCGACGCTGGTACGGATCTGCGATCTGTCGGGCCGACCGCGAGGAACGGGCTTCGTCGCCGACGACCGGGGCACCGTCGTCACCAGCCACGAGGCCGTCGACGGGCTCGTACGGATCGTGCTGCACGCCGCCGACGAGCGGATGTGCCTCGCCGAGGCCGACGCCATCACAGCCCTGCCCGAGAGCGGTCTCGCGCTCGTACGGACCGAGGGGCTCGGCGTCCGTCCGCTGCCGGTCTCGGCCCGGACCGAGTTCGAGGCCGGAACGTACGTACGGATCGCCGCGCACGGCTGGCGCGAGGCGCGGATCCTGGGCGGCGCGACCGTCACGTACACCGCCACCGACCGCTTCCACGTCCTCGGTCACGCCCTGGAGCTGGCCATCGGCACCGAGGGCGCGGAGGCGCTGCGCCTCGGCGGGCGGGCGGCCGGGGGGCCGGTCGTGGACCCCGAGACCGGAGCCGTGGTCGCGGTCCTCGGCACCGCGCTGCACGGCGACCACCGGGGCGCGGCCGGTTACGCGGTCTCCCTCGCCGCCGTCGAGCCGCTGGCCGCGCTGCTGCGACGGAACGCGGCGATCGTTCCCTGCTACGGCCAGGACCTGAACCTGGCGGGCGTCCTGGAACTCACCGCCACCTCACTCGGCTCCGCCGGCGGCCCCAGGGGGTGGACCGAGCCCGTCGAACGGGCCGTGTGCGTCCGGGAGTTCGCCGCGTTCGCAAGGGGCGGCGCGCGGGTCCTCGCGCTCGTCGGCGCGCCCGGCACCGGCCGCACCACCGCGCTCGCGGCCCACTGCGCCGACCGTGCCAGGGGCGCCGAGCCCGCGCCCACCGTCTGGCTGCGCGGCGCGGACCTGCGCGCGGAGGACACCTCGGTCGCCGACGCCGTCGCCCGTGTCCTGCGCCAGGCCGGCCGGATCGTCGCGACGACCGGCACGCGCGGCGACGCCACCACCGCGACCCCGGAACGGGCCGCCGCCCTCGCCCGCGAGGCGGGCCGCCCGCTGCTCGTGATCCTCGACGGCCCGGAGGAGATGCCCCCGGCCCTCGCCCACCGCCTCCCCGCCTGGACGACGGGCACGGAGTCCTGGCTCAACACCCACGGCGCCCGCCTGATGCTCGGCTGCCGCCCGGAACACTGGGACCAGGCGAGCGGCCTGTACGCGCCGGAGTCCCTCCACGGGGGAGCGCGCGGGTCCGGGGTGGGGCGTCGGGGTGGCGCCGAAGCGGACGCCGGCACGGGGCACGGGGCGGGGCCGGGCGACGGGGGCGGCGGACGCGCGCCGGTCCACGTGCCGAGGTCGCCGGCCTGCGCCGCCGGTGCTGTGCCGATCGGGGACCTGACCGAGGGGGAGGCCGCGCCGGCCCTGGCGCGGTACGGGCTCCGTGCGACCGATCTGGGGATCGAGGACGCGCGGCATCCGCTGGCGCTGCGGCTGCTCGCCGAGGTGCGCGAGGCGCTGCCCGGCGATGTGCCCGGACGCCCGGGGCGGGAGGAGATCTTCGGCGCCTACCTGGACCTGATGTGTCTGCGCGTCGCGGTACGGATCGCGGCCGGGTCCCGTCCCCTCCCGCGCGGCGCCGCCGTACGACGGCTCGCGGCGCGGGTGGCCGGGCAGGTTCACGAAGCCGCGCGCCGGTGCCTCGGACCGGGGCAGGGGGAACTGGACCGCGAGTCCTTCGAGGAGATCTTCCCGTGGCGGACCGGCTGGGCGTCCGCCGTCCTCACGGAGGGCCTCGTCGTCCCCGCCGGATCCGGCTACCGCTTCGGCCACGAGGAGCTCGCGGACTGGATCCAGGGCGCTCACCTGGACGTCGACGGCGCCCTGCACGCGCTCGTCCACCGCTGGCACGAGGGCGCGCCGGTCGGGCTCCCGTCCCGGCCCGGGGCGCCGCGCGCCATGCCGACAGGACACGCGCCCCCGCCGTCCGGCGCGCACGGCAGCGGTCCGGAGCCCGCGCGCCCGCTCCCCGTACCCCGCCATCGGATCGGCCCGGTCGTCCAGGCCCTGCTCCTCCTGGACCGCGAACAGGGCCCGGCCGCGCTCGGGCGCCGGCTGACGGCCCTGGCCGACGCCCTCGACCGCCTGTCCGCCGCGGGCCGGGAGTCCACCGACGCGGCCTGGTGGGGCGCCCGGCTCCTGTCCCAGACCCTGCTGCGCCTCCCCGACCTCAAGCCGTACCTCCCGGTCCTGCGCCACCTCGCCGACCACATCGGCACCAGCGGGCCAACCCCGCCGACGCCGCAGGCACCCGCCCCGACTCCCGTGCGGGACCACGATCAGTCCCCTGGCCCGGCACCCGGCCACGGTCCCGGCTTCAGACCGGGGAACGTGCCCGGACACGCCCCGCCGTCCGGGCCCGTGCCCGCCCAGCGGGCCCCTGCCCGGTCCGCGGCGCGCACCCACCCGCGGGTCGGTCCGCCCGCCGGGCCGCAGGCGCATCCGCCGGCCGACTCGCCCGGGCCCGCAGGCCCGCACGTCCCCGCCCCCCGCCCCACCGCCTTCGCCCCCTTCGGGCCCGCCTTCTGGGAAGCGTTGCGCATCGGGGAAGGGGAGCGGATGGACCTGCTGCGGCGGCTCGTGCCCGCCGATGTCCCGCCCGGGGGTGAGGCGACGCCCCGGTTCCTCGACGTCGTCGCCGCTCGGCTCGTCGCCGAGCCCCGGGGTGTGCAGCCGTTGCTCTGCCGGTGGTTCGGGGACGGGCGGGCGCTCGCCGCCGCGCCGGACGCCACCGTCGCCACCGCCGCGCAGGCGCTGCTGCACACCCACCGGGGCCTCGCCGTCGACGACCTCTGCGAAGCCCTCGTCGCCACCGCCCATCCGCTCGCCGACGGCCTCCTCACCGCCCTCGCCGAGGACGAGCCGTCGGCCGTGTGCCGGGCCGTCGACCGGTGGGCGCACGACGACGGGCGCCCCGCCCGCCGGGCTGCCGCCGCCGCGTACGGATGCCTCGTCGCCGAGCACGCCACGACCGGACCCGACCGCGAACTCCTCCGCTACACGGCCCTGGCCCTGCTCGCCCGCCCCGGTGACGCCGCCCTGCACGGCCCCGCCCTCGGCCTCCTCGTCCGCGACCCGCACACCCGCTCCCGCCACCTGCCCCGCGCCCTCACCGACCCCCGCGTCCCGGCGTACGCGCTCGCCGCAGCGCTCCCCACCCACCCCGAAGCGGTCCTCGCCGCCTTCCAGGCCCGCCTGCACGGCCCGGGCGAGGCCGCGGGCGAGGTGCTCCGAGCCCTCGCCGAGGTCACCACCCCCGCCCTCGCCCGCCGCGCCGCCGCCCTCGTGCGCGAGTACGTCGACCGCCACCCCGACGGCGCCCGCCACGCCGCCGCCTTCGTCGACCGCCGCCTCGAACACGGACCGGCCGCCCGGGCGATCCTCTTCCCGCTCGTCACCGGTCTCCTCAAGAACCGTCCCGTACAGGTCCGCAGCGCCCTCGCCCCCGTGTTCGCCGCCCCCGGCACCGGCGCCTCCCGCCTCCTGCGCAACGAACTCCTCGACATCCTGCTCGACCACGAGCGGTACGAGGCCCGGGACCTGGCCGTCCTCGACGACCTGCTGCGCGCCGCCGCCGTCGGCTGCGAGCGGCGCACCGAGGTCCGTACCCGCGACCTCGTCCACCGCGCCGGCCTCCTCCTGGTCCGTACGCCCGAGGGCGCCACCTGCCTCGACCGACGGCTCGTCGAGCTCGCCCGCGAAGTCCCCGCCTTCGCCGTCCAGCTGGCCGGCTGGCTCACCGCCGCCCCGGCGGAATGGGCCGCCCTCCTCGGCCCCGGCGCCCGCCGTACGGTCCTGAGGCTCGGCAGTTCCATGCCGATGCGGGACGACGGCCGTGGGCATGGCAGTCTTAGACCTGCGTAATCGGCGAACAGGCGGACGAGGAGCGGTCACAGTGCAGCGCTGGCGTGGCTTGGAGGACATCCCCCAGGACTGGGGGCGCAGCGTCGTCACCATCGGCTCCTACGACGGTGTGCACCGCGGGCACCAGCTGATCATCGGGCGGGCGGTGGACCGCGCCCGCGAGCTCGGCGTCCCCTCGGTCGTCGTCACCTTCGACCCGCACCCCTCCGAGGTCGTACGGCCCGGCAGCCACCCGCCGCTGCTCGCCCCGCACCACCGGCGCGCGGAGCTGATGGCCAAGCTGGGTGTGGACGCGGTGCTGGTCCTCCCCTTCACGGCCGAGTTCTCGCAGCTCTCCCCGGCGGACTTCATCGTGAAGGTCCTCGTCGACAAGCTCCATGCGAAGGCCGTCATCGAGGGCCCGAACTTCCGCTTCGGACACCGGGCCGCCGGCAACGTCGCCTTCCTGGCCGAGCTGGGCGCCACCTACGACTACGAGGTCGAGGTCGTCGACCTCTACGTGAGCGGTACGGCGGGCGGCGGCGAGCCGTTCTCCTCCACGCTCACCCGCCGCCTCGTCGCCGAGGGTGACATGGAGGGCGCCGCCGAGATCCTCGGCCGCCCGCACCGCGTCGAGGGCATCGTCGTCCGCGGTGCCCAGCGCGGCCGCGAGCTCGGCTTCCCGACCGCCAACGTCGAGACCCTGCCGCACACCGCCATCCCGGCCGACGGCGTGTACGCCGGCTGGCTGACGGCGGCGGGGGAGCGGATGCCGGCCGCGATCTCGGTCGGCACCAACCCCCAGTTCGACGGCACCGAGCGGACCGTCGAGGCGTACGCGATCGACCGCGAGGGGCTCGACCTGTACGGCCTGCACGTGGCCGTGGACTTCCTGGCGTACGTTCGCGGGATGCTGAAGTTCGACACCCTGGACGACCTGCTGGAAGCGATGGCCGACGACGTGAAGCGCTCCCGCGAACTCACCGAGGCGTACGACCGGAAGAGCTGACGGAGACCGCCGGCGCCGGTCCGGGGCGAGCCCGCCCGGCAGCTCCGGACCGGCGCCGCGCGGACGCCCCACCGCCCGTCAGCCCCCGCTCGTGACCTCCGCCCCTGCGCGCACCCAGTGACACGCCACGTCCCGCGCCCCGCTGCCGCCCAGTATCGGCAGCTCCTCGCCGCGACAGCGGTCCGCGACGGCGGACGCCTCCCCCGAGGCCAGGACCTGGCAGCGGGCGTGGAAGCGGCAACCGGAGGGGATGCGGGCCGGGTCCGGCGGCTCGCCGGTCAGGATCACCGGATCGCCCCCGGACTCCGGCAGGACCGACAACAGGGCCCGGGTGTACGGGTGCTGAGGTGACGTCAGCACGGACTCCACCGTGCCCGTCTCCACGATCCGCCCCAGGTACATCACCGCCACCCGGTCCGCGATGTTCCACGCGAGCCCCAGATCGTGCGTGACGACGAGCGCCGACAGGCCCAGTTCGTCCCGCAGGCGCAGCAGCAGCGCCAGGATCTCGCCGCGCACCGACGCGTCCAGCGAGGCCACCGGCTCGTCCGCGACGATCAGTTCGGGCTGGAGGACCAGCGCGCCCGCGATGACGACCCGCTGACGCTGCCCGCCGGACAGCTCGTGCGGGTAGCGCAGGAAGAAGCGCTCCGGCGGGCGCAGTCCGGCCCGTGACAGGGCCTCTCCGACGGCGGCCCGCTCGTCCCCCGCGTAGCCGTGGATCCGCAGCCCCTCGGCCACGGCGTCGTACACCGTGTGGCGCGGATTCAGCGAGCCGCTGGGGTCCTGGAGGACCAGCTGCGCCCGCTTCCGGTACGCCTTGAGGGCGCGGGAGGTGTACGACAGCGGCTCCCCGGCGAAGGTGACGGTCCCGGACGTGGGCGGCACGAGACCGAGCAGCGAACGGGCCAGTGTCGTCTTGCCGCATCCCGACTCGCCGACCAGCGCCACGATCTCGCCCGCGCCGATGCCCAGGTCCACGCCGTCCACCGCGCGGGCGGCCGGCGCGCCCCGCCGCCCGGGGAAGGTGACCCGAAGGCCGGTCGCCGACAACAGGGGTACCGGCGGCGCGGGTGCCGGCGGCTCGGGGCTCGACGCCCCGGCCCGGACCGGCGAGCCCGCCTCGGACGCGCCGCCGTCGGGTGTCAACGGATTCACGAGCCACTCCCTACGTGTACGCAGGCCGCCCGGCGCCCCGCGCCCGCCTCCCGCAGTTCCTGGTCCTGCTCGCCGCACACCTCCACCGCCATCGGGCAGCGCGGGTGGAACGCGCAGCCGGCCGGCAGATCGGCGGGGTCCGGCGGATCACCGGGCAGCCCGCGCGGGGCCCGCCGGGACGCAGGGTCGCCGATCCTCGGGAAGGCCGAGGACAGCGCCCGCCCGTACGGGTGCTCCGCCGCGTCGTAGACCGCCCGCGCCGGGCCCTCCTCCACGACCCGCCCGGCGTACATCACCGCGAGCCGGTCGCAGGTGTCGGCGAGGACAGCGAGATCGTGGCTGATCATCAGCAGACTGATCTCGTCGTCGGCCACCAGACGCTCGATCAGCCGCAGGATCTGCGCCTGGATCATCACGTCCAGCGCCGTCGTCGGCTCGTCGGCCACGATCAGCCGGGGACCGCAGGCGAGCGCCATCGCGATCATCACCCGCTGGCGCTGCCCACCGGACAGTTCGTGCGGATAGGCCGCCGCCCGCGCCGCCGGCAGCCCGACGTGCTCCAGGAGCTCCCCGACCCGCTTGCGGGCCGCCGCCGGGGTGGAGCGCCCGTGGGTGAGCAGCGGCTCGGCGATCTGGTCGCCGATCCGGTGCACGGCGTTCAGCGAGTGCATCGCCCCCTGGAAGACGATCGACGCCCCCGCCCAGCGCACGGCCCGCAGCCGTCCCCACTTCATGGCGAGGACGTCCTCGCCGTCGAGCAGGATCTCCCCGGTCAGCCGGGCCGACGGCGGCAGCAGGCGCAGCAGCGCGAGCGCCATCGTCGACTTCCCGCAGCCCGACTCGCCCGCGACCCCGAGCTTCTGCCCGGCGGCCAGGGTGAGATCGACCCCTCGCACGGCGGGGACGGCGGCCGCTCCGGACCCGTACGTCACGCTCAGATTCCGTACCTCCAGCAGGCTCATCGCCCCACCCCCAGCTTCGGGTTCAGTACGGACTCGACGGCCCGCCCGCACAGCGTGAACGCGAGCGCGACCAGCGCGATCGCGATCCCGGGCGGGGCGAGGTACCACCAGTGACCGGAGGAGACCGCGCCCGCCTCCCGCGCGTCCTGGAGCATTCCGCCCCAGGACACCACCGTCGGGTCGCCGAGGCCGAGGAAGGCCAGCGTCGCCTCGGTGAGGATGGCGGTGGAGATGCCGAGCGTGGTCTGCGCGAGCACCAGCGGCATCACGTTGGGCAGCACGTGCCGGCTCATGATGTGCCCGTGTCCGCCGCCCAGCGCGGTGGCCCGTTCGATGTACGGCCGGGACTCCACCGCGATCGTCTGGGCGCGCACCAGCCGGGCGGTGGTCGGCCAGCTGGTGACGCCGATCGCGAGGATCACGGTCCACATCGACCGGGACAGCACGGTCGCGAGGACGATCGCGAGGACGAGCGTCGGCATGACCAGGAACCAGTCGGTGATCCGCATGACGACGGTCGAGAACCAGCCGCCGTAGTGGCCGGCGATGATGCCGACGAGGGTGCCGATGGCGACCGACAGCGCCGCCGCGAGGAGACCGACGAGCAGCGAGATCCTCGCGCCCCAGAGCAGCAGACCGAGCAGCGAGCGCCCGAACTGGTCGGTCCCGAGCGGGAACTCGGCGCTCGGGGACTCCAGGGCCGTGCCCGGCGCGTTGGTGACCGACTGCACGTCGGCGCCGACGATCAGCGGCGCGGCGAGCGCGAGCAGCGCGATGACGGCGAGCCCGGCCAGACCGTAGAGACCGGCGCGGTGGGTCCGGTACTGCTTCCAGAAGCGGGACACCGTACCGCGTCGGCGTTCCCATACGAGAGAGGTCATCGGCCCACCCGGGGATCGAGCAGCGGATAGAGCAGGTCGGCGATCAGGTTCATCACGATCATCGCGCCGGCGAAGACCACGAACAGGCCCTGGACGAGCGGCAGATCGGGCACGCTCAGCGCCTGGTAGAACAGCCCGCCGAGCCCCGGCCAGGAGAACACCGTCTCCACCAGGATCGAACCGGCGGCCACATGCCCGAGGTTGATGAAGACCATGGTCACGGTCGGCAGCAGCGCGTTCGGCACGGCGTGCCGGCGCCGTACGACGTCGTCCCGGAGCCCCTTGGCCCGCGCGGTGGTCAGATAGTCGCTGCCCATCTCGTCGAGCAGCGAGGAGCGCATCACCAGCAGGGTCTGCGCGTAGCCGACGGCCACCAGGGTGAGGACCGGCAGCACCATGTGGTGCGCGACGTCGAGGACGTAGGCGAAGCCGGCCTCGCCCGCGCCCGACTCCATGCCGCCCGTCGGGAAGAGCCCCGGGATCGGGCCGATGCCCACCGAGAAGACGATGATCAGGAGCAGTCCGAGCCAGAACGAGGGCACGGACCACAGGGTGAGCGCGACGCCCGTGTTGAGCTTGTCGCCGAGACCGCCGTGGTGCCAGGCGGAGCGGGTGCCGAGCCAGAGCCCGAGCGCCGAGTAGATCACCACGGCGACGCCGGTGAGCAGCAGGGTGGCCGGCAGCTTCTGTGTGATGAGGTCGCCGACCGGGGCGTGGAACTGGTACGAGGTGCCGAGGTCGCCGCTCAGCGCCTTGGCGCAGTAGTCGGTGAACTGCTGCCAGAGCGGCAGATCGAGCCCGAACTGCCGGCGCAGGGTCGCCAGCTGTTCGGCCGAGGTCGGCACACCGTGCGTCATCGCCTTGACCGGGTCACCGGGGATGATCCGGAAGAGGAAGAAGCTGGTGACGAGCACGGCGAGCAGCGAGACGGCCGCGCCGCCCAGCTTTCCGGCCACGTAGCGGAGGTACTGGAGGGTCGTACCGGTGCGGGAGGCGCCGTCCCGGGGGGGGGCGGGACCGCACACCCACGCACAAAGCCACCGCGGTGGGGGAGTTACACAGAGCAAGACAAGATCTGGGAGGGGGCG
>NZ_JBHWBS010000002.1:93618-105391 GCF_042735655.1 Streptomyces sp. NPDC059567
CGCCGCCCCCCCGCTCCCCGCCCCCTGGGCGTCGTCGGGGGGGGGGTCGGGGGGGGGGCGGCGCCGCCGCGGGGGGCGCCCCAGAGCGGGCCCCCCCACCGTCGGCGGGTGTGCTTGCTGTCGTCACGGACTACTCGCGGTCGTCGGCGGTGGACCGGCGCTTCATGCCGAGGAAGACACCGAGGCCGACCACGACGACCACGGCGGCACCGATGCCGATGATCACGCCGCTGTCCGAGCCGCTCGATCCGCCGTCGGCCGAGGAGCCGGCGGCAACGGTGGTGGGAACGGCCGACCACCAGCTCCAGTAGCCGTCCTGGCCGTAGAGATTGCCGGCGGCCGCCGGCATCGTCGTGATGGACTTGATCTGGTCCGTGCGGTACGCCTCGAGTGCGTTCGGGTACGCCATGACATTCATGTACCCGGTGTCGTACAGCCGTGACTGCATCTGCTTGACCAGATCCGCCCGCTTGGCGGCGTCGTACTCCACCGACTGCTGCGCGTAGAGGGCGTCGAACTGCTTGTCGCAGATGAAGTTGTCGGTCGCCCCGGAGTCCTTCGGGGTCGCCGGCAGGGTGCCGCAGGTGTGGATCGACAGGACGTAGTCAGGGTCGGGGTTGACCGACCAGCCGTCGAAGGCGAGGTCGTAGTCGCCCTTCGTCCAGGGGTCGCCGACGTTGTCGAGGCACTCGACCTTCAGCCCGATGCCGAGCTCGCCCCACCACTCCTGGAGGTACTTGCCGATCGCCTTGTCGTTCGGGTCGGTGGCGTGACACAGGATCCGGAAGTCCAGCGCCTTGCCGTCCTTGCCGACCCGCTTGCCGTCGCCGTTCTTCTTGTAACCCGCCTGGTCGAGGAGGAGCCCGGCCTTGGCCGGGTCGTAGGTCAGCTTCTGCGCGGCCTCCGGCTTCCAGAAGTACGAGCCGAAGCGCGGCGGGATGTAGCCCTCGCCCTCGACGGCGTGGCCCCGGAAGACCTTGTCGACGATCGTGGTCCGGTCCACGGCGAGGAAGAGCGCCTTGCGGACCACCGGGTCGAGCAGCGCCTTGTGGCCGTTGCCGAAGGTCTTGCCGTCCTTGGAGCGGGCGCCCGGGTTGGTGGCCAGGGCGAAGAAGCGCCGGCCGGGAGCGTCGTTGACCTTGATGTTCTTCGCGGACTTCAGGGCCGTGGCCTGGGCGGGCGTCAGGTTCGGTACGAAGGAGACCTCGCCCTTCTGCAGCGCGGCGACGGCCGCGTCACCGTCCTTGTAGTACTTGAACACCAGCTCGTCGAACTTGGGTGTGCCACGCCAGAAGCTCTTGTTCGGCTTCAGCTTGATGTACTGGTCGACCTTGAAGTCCGTGATGACGAACGGGCCGTTGCCGACGATCGGGAACTGCTGGTCGTTGTTGAACTTCGAGAAGTCGCCGACCTTCTCCCAGACGTGCTTGGGCACGATCGGCACGTCCAGCGCCGTCATCGTGGCCTGGGGCTTCTTCAGCTCGATGACGAGCGTCTGCGGGTCGGGCGCGGTGACCGTCTTGAAGTTGGACGTGAAGCTGCCGTTCGCGGTGGCGGCGTTCTCGTCCGTCATCATCTTGTTGAAGGTCCAGGCGGCGTCCTCGGCCGTGGCCTGCTTCCCGTCGGACCACTTCGAGTCCTTGCGGATCGTGTACGTCCACGTCAGCTTGTCGGGGGAGGACTTCCACTCGGTCGCCAGGCCCGGGATCGGCTTGGCGTCGTTCGCGTCGTAGTTCGTCAGGTACTCGTAGGCCAACCGGTGGATGCTGGTGGAGACGAGCTTCTGCGCGAGGAAGGGGCTCAGGGAGTCGACGCTCTGCGAGACCGCGACGGTGAGCGTGGTGTTTCCGTCGGCGGCTCGGGCGGTGGTCTGGGCGGTGGCTTGCGGCGCGACCACGAGCGTGGTGGCGGCGACACCTGCGGCGAGGAGCAGCCGGGGGAGTCTTCGGGGGGCGACCGGGCGGGAGGGAACCTTCGTGACCTTGACCATGGGACGTGACCTCGCGTTGGGGTTCTGTCGTCGATCTTGGGGCGCCAACTGGTGAAGCGAAGGTTTATCAGCGGTGACGGAGCGGCGTCAACGATGACTCAAACCCCTTGTGGGCTGCGGGAATGCCAAGAGGCTCCGCACCGGGGAGCCGGTGCGGAGCCTCATTGGTCCAGTCCTCTGACGCCTTACTGTTGAGGGGCTGGCGGTGCCTGCGGAGGCTGCTGCCAGCCCTGCGGCATACCGGGCTGACCGGGCTGCTGCGGGTAGGGCTGCTGCGGCGGGTACGGCTGCGGCTGTGCCTGCGGATAAGGCTGCTGACCCGGCTGACCCCCGTACGGCTGACCCGGCTGCGGAGCCTGGGGGGCGTACGGCTGACCGGGTGCCGGCTGACCGCCGTACGGCTGACCGGGCATCGGCTGACCGGGCTGGCCGGGCATCGGAGGGGCCATGTGCGGCGGAACGCCGCCCTGGCCGTCACCGGTCCACAGCCCCTGCGCCTGCTGCGCCCGCACGAAGTCCTCGGCGACCATCGCGGACAGGTTGAAGTACGCCTCGCGCGTCTTCGGCCGCATCATGTCGAGGTCGACCTCGGCGCCCGCCGACAGGTGCTCGTCGAACGGCACGACCACCACCCCGCGGCAGCGGGTCTGGAAGTGCTGCACGATGTCGTCGACCTTGATCATCTTGCCGGTCTCGCGGACTCCCGAGATGACCGTGATGGAGCGCTGCACCAGCTCCGCGTATCCGTGCGCGGAGAGCCAGTCGAGCGTCGTCGACGCGCTGGAGGCACCGTCCACGGACGGGGTGGAGATGATGATCAGCTGGTCGGCGAGGTCGAGCACCCCGCGCATCGCGCTGTAGAGCAGACCCGTACCGGAGTCGGTCAGGATGATCGGGTACTGCTTGCCCAGCACGTCGATCGCGCGCCGGTAGTCCTCGTCGTTGAACGTCGTCGAGACGGCCGGGTCCACGTCGTTGGCGATGATCTCCAGACCGGAGGGCGCCTGCGAGGTGAAGCGGCGGATGTCCATGTACGAGTTGAGGTACGGGATCGCCTGCACGAGGTCACGGATGGTGGCCCCGGTCTCGCGCCGCACCCGGCGGCCGAGCGTGCCCGCGTCCGGGTTGGCGTCGATCGCCAGGATCTTGTCCTGCCGCTCGGTGGCCAGGGTCGAGCCCAGCGCGGTGGTCGTCGTGGTCTTGCCGACACCGCCCTTGAGGGAGATGACCGCGATCCGGTAGCAGGACAGGACCGGCGTACGGATCAGGTCGAGCTTGCGCTGCCGCTCGGCCTCCTCCTTCTTGCCGCCGAGCTTGAAGCGGGCCGAGGCGCCGGGGTTCCGGCTGGACTTGGCCTTCTGCTTGTTGTTGCGCAGCAGACGGTCGGAGGAGAGCTCCACGGCCGCGTTGTACCCGAGCGGGGCACCGGGCACGGAGCGCTCGCGCTGGTCGTGCGTGACCGCGGTGGGCCAGGCGGCCCCGGTCCGCGGATCGACCGGCGGCTGCCCCGCCTGCGGGGGCACGGGCGCCTGGTGCGGCACCTGGTGGTCCGGCTGCATCTGGCCGGGCACCGGCGGGGTCTGCGGTGCGGGCTGGGCGCCGGGGTGCGGGAAGCCGTAGCCACCTTGGGGGGCGGGCTGCGGGATGCCGTAACCACCTTGCGGGGCGGGGGCGTTGGCGTCGGGTGCCTGCGGCGCGGGCTGAGCGCCGGGGTGCGGGAAGCCATAGCCACCCTGGGGGGTGGGTTGCGGGATGCCGTAACCACCTTGGGGGGCGGGGGCGTTGGCGTCGGGTGCCTGCGGCGCGGGCTGCGCGCCGGGGTGCGGGAAGCCGTAGCCACCCTGGGGGGTGGGCTGGGCACCCGGGGTTCCCGGGTGGGGGAAGCCGTACCCGCCCTGCGGGGCCGGCGTGCCGGCGTCGGGTGCCTGCGGCGCGGGCTGGGCGCCCGGGTGCGGGAAGCCGTAGCCACCCTGCGGGGCCGGGGCGGCGGCCTCGGGGTTCTGCGGCGCCGGCTGCAGGGCCGGGTTCGGGAACCCGTAGGCGCCCTGACCCTGCGGCGGGACGGGCGCGGGCTGCGGCTGACCGGGCTGCGGGAAGCCGTAACCGCCCGGGGTTCCCTGCGGCGGTACGGGCGCGTTCGGGGTCGTCGGGGCCGGCCAGGAGGCGGCGGCCGGCAGCGGGGCCGCCGGCGGCACCGACTGGTCGCCCGTGGGAGCCGGGGCGGGCCACTGCGGCGCCGCGGAGGGGGCCGCGGGCTGGAACGACGGCGGCAGCGGAGGCAGCGCGGCACCGCCCTGCGGCGCGGCGGGGCTCCACGGCTCGGGCGCCGGGGGCAGGGCAGGCGGCAGAGCGGCGGGGACCGCGTCCTGGGGTTCGGCGGCCGCGGGAGCGGCGTCCTCGGGCGTGCCGGCGGCCGGCAGCGCGAGCGCGGCGCCGTCATGCGCCTCGTCCGACGGAGCGTCGTCCGACGGAGCGTCGGCGGCGGGCAGCGCGAGCGCCGCGCGCACGCCGGCGTCGGACGCGTCCTGCTGGGGGGACTCGCCCGCCGGCAGGGCCGGGACGCCGGGCACCTCGTCGGCCTCCGCCGCCGCGCCCGTCGCGTCGTCCGCCGGTGCGGACCCCTCGGAGTCCGCCGACGAAGGCTCCACCGCGGGGGCGCCGATGGCCGCCGGCGCGTCCTCCTCCGGCAGAACGGGGGTGCCACCCTCGGCAACGCCGATGCTCTGGTCGCCCGATACGGCGGATCCGCCCTCGGATCCGGTCGGGGCCGCGGCGGGAGTGCCGTGGGTGTCGGACGCGGATGGCGTGCCCGCACCGGCACCGGTGTCCGCCGCGCCGTCAGCCGCTCCACCGGAGGCGGCGCCCGAGCCGGTCTCCGCGCCGTGTGCGTTCTCGGCCGAGGCCGCTGCCGCGCGCTCGGAGATCTCCGCCATCTCGCGCTTCAGCGCGGCGGGGGAGAAGCGCATGGTGGCGCCGCTCTCCAGGTCGCCGCCCCCGAACGACCCACCGTCGGCGGGCACGGCCGGCGCGACCGGTGCCGGATCCGGCATCACGGGAGCGGCCGGGGCCGGTGCGATCGGGGTGGGAGTGACCGGCGCGGGAGCGGCCGGGGCCGGCGCCACCGGGGCGGAGGCCGGCGGTACCGGCGGCTGAGGCGCCCAGTTGGGCTCGTACCCGCTGCCCGCCGGAAGCCCCGGAACGGCAACGGGCGCACCGCTCGGCGGCGGGGGCGTCGCGCCACCGGCGCCGCCGGAAGTCCCGGAGCCGGCCGATCCCGACGCGTTCTGCGTGTACCAGGCCGGAGGGGTGTAGTCGATGGTGAACTCACCCGTCATCTCGGCGGGATCCGCGTCGGACTGATCATCGGCGGGTGGATTCCAACCCCCGTGGATCTCGTCCCGATCGCCGTTCACTTTGCCTCCTGGTGTGGTCGCGCACCCTTGTGCTGTCGTGGGCGGGCCCAACCCACCCTAAACGCCAACCGTGTCCGTGGGGCAGGCCCGGCTGCCCGCCCACGCCTGTCCCGTAGATCACGTCTCGCCCCCAAGTGACCTACCGGCACCGCAGAGTGAACCCCAGGTGATCACGTGGCGATTCAAACCCGTACAAAAATGGACGGGATGGGAAAATGTCGTGCCGTCAGTCCATCCGGCGCGCGCTGCCCAACAATCCGGTCTCGGCGTCCGTCGCCTGCGTCATCACGAACTGCCGGTCGCTCGGCGTGCACCAGAGGGTCACGCCGTCGGCGAGCGTCGACAGCGCCTCCGACTCCGCTCGCGGCAGCCCCATGATGCGGCCGATCTGCGCGGCCTCGTCCGGGGACACGCGCTGGACACCGACCAGCGAGGACTTCTCCAGCAGACGCGGCGCCACCGGGCTCAGGTACGGCAGCAGCGTCACCACCGACTGCCAGGGGCCGGACACGACGCGGCCGCGCGGCGGACGCATTCCGCAGTCCCGCACCACGACCACCGGACTGCCGGCCGACGCGCCCTGCGGCGGGACGCGGCCGACGTCGTGCAGCGTGATGCACGGCTGACCGCCGCCCGCGGCCTGCGCGAGCGCGGTCCACGCCTGCGCCCGGCCGGTCTCCACGGCCACCCGTGCTCCGGTCGCGGCCGCGCGCAGCGCCATGACCTGCGCCGTCCACAAGCCGCCGATCAGCGTCACGTCGTACGGAGTGGGGCGGTTGATGCCGAGCACCGCGGGCCGGCCCTCGGCGTCCACGCCGATGACCATGCCGTCGTCGCCGACCGGAAGGCCGAGCGCGCCGAGTTGCTCCAGCGGTACCGCATGCCGGTCGCGGCGCGGCCCGACGAGCCCGAAGCCGAATCGGGGCTTCGACGGTCTCCCCGCACCGCGTCCGGAAGTGCCACGTCTGCCGGCACCGGCGCCCGTACCCCGACCGGGAGAAGGCTGAGAAGGCGAAGAAGAAGGCGTGGTGGAGAAGGACATCAGCGCGCACCCCCGAGCGGCAGCGAAGCCAGCATGGCCGGAACCTGTTCGCGGTCGAGCCGCACCAGACCCGTCTTCACCCCGCGCGCCGCACGCTCCAGTTCGTGCCGCGCCGCCACCAGCTCCTCGTCGCTGCGGCCGGTGATCCGTACGTGCCCGGCCACCGTCACCTCCTGACGGTCACCGCCGCTCAGCGTCAGGCTGAACGTCGTCGCGAGCGCCGGGAGCGAGGTCAGCAGCGCGATCAGCTGCGGCATCGACGCACCCGCGCCACCCGTGCTGCCCAGCTGAGGCCAGCGCCCCACCCAGTACGTCGTATGGCGACGGTCGTCGACCCGCCAGGTCCGCGCGGTCTCCTGGGTCCGCCGCGCCTGCGCCTGGCCGCGTCCCGCCTGCGCGATCGCCATCGGGCTCGCGCACGTCGACGTCGCCAGCGCGGCGATCAGCTCCTGCTCGGTGAGCACGGTCGCCTTGAACCCGGCGCCGGCCAGCCGGCTCGCCAACTGGTCCGCGGCCCGCACCACACACTTCTGCGCGCCCTCCATGCCACCGCCGCGGGCGGCGACCGCCTCCGGGCACAGCTCCGGGTCCAGCTTCAGCGCCACCCAGGTGATCCGCAGCGCCGGCGAACCCGTCTGAGCCTGCAGCGGGGCGTAGTTCCGCTTGGCCATCGACTGCTCCGGCAGATGCGGGGCGGGCGCCGGCTGCGTGTGCTGCACGATCTGCGCGGACTCCAGCCTGATCCCGTCCACGTCCAGGACGTCCCGGACGAGCGCGACGGGCAGCGGCCGTGCCGCGCGGTCCGGACGCAGCGCCGTGGCCTCCGACTCGACGCGCACCAGCGCGGTGAGGAACGTGCCGTCGCCGACCATCCCGACCGGCCGGCGGTCCCGGTCGCTGTATGCGTAGGTACGCAGCGCGGGATCGCACTCCACGACCGGCGCGAGGCCGGGCTCCGTGCCCTCCGGGAGGACGAGCGAGGCGGCCCGGCGCGTACGCGTGCGCAGGGCGAGGTAGGTGGCGAGCCACTCCGGCATCGAGCGGCGGTGTCTGCGCACCACCGCGAGCAGGACCAGCAGCGCGGCGACGACACCGGCGGGCACCAGCAGCAACGGTTCGACGACCCAGGCCACGAGCAGCAGCGCCGCCGCGACCTCAATCAGTACGAGCTGTTGCAATCGGAACGATCCGAAGTGTCCCGGACGTGCCTGAAGTCGCGGCGCGACGGCCGGCGGTGCGCCCGCCGAGGTCTGCGCCGGAGGCGCCGAGGAGGGTGCGGCCGCCGCACGCCGCGTCCGCGTCCGCGTAGCGGATGCCATCATGGAGAATCCCCCCAATTCGTCCCGATCACCCTGGCCCGCCAGGGCTTTGGCGGCTCGTTCACCCTACCCGCCCCACAAGCACCACCGGACAGCAGGCATAGTAGGGGGCCGGTCCGACAGCCGGGGCCCGGGTGCCATGCCCCCCGGACTCGTCGGTGAAGACTGCGCCTGACGAAAATGGGGACTCATGGCATCACGGCGGGATGAGCTCAACGCGTACACCTTTGCGAAGAAGCGCACGGTGGCCGCATTCCTCCAACCTTCGCCCTCGGGCACGGAGGAGGGGGCGCCGAGGCCGTTGCGCGCGATCGTCCCCGGCCTGATCGTGGGCGCGGTGGTGCTCGCCGGCTTCGGCGCCTGGGGCATGTTCAGCCCCAAGGCACCCAAGGGTTGGGACAAGCCGGGCACCAAGGTGATCGTCGGCAAGCAGTCGACCACCCGGTACGTCGTGCTCTCCACCGGCAAGGGCAAGGACAAGAAGACCCTGCTCCACCCGGTCCTCAACCTGGCCTCGGCGCGGCTCCTGCTCACGCCGCAGGAGTTCTCGGTCATCCAGGTCGACGACAAGCTGCTCGACGCGGGCAACCCGCCGCGCGGCCCGATCCTCGGCATCCCGTACGCCCCCGACCGGCTCCCGACCGCCGACGAGGCGGGCGCCGCCAAGCGCTGGGCCGTGTGCGAACAGCCCGGTGGCGGCAAGGGAGCCAGCGTCCAGAAGGCCACGTTCGTCTTCGCCCAGCGGGACTTCAAGCGCACCGAGGGCAGCGGGCAGCTCAAGGACGGGCAGATGATGTACGTCCAGGGGCAGAAGGACAAGGCCCGCTACCTCGTCGACCACCGGGGCACGAAGTACCTGGTGCCCGGCGCCCCCGCCGAGTCCGCCGGTCTCACCATGGCGCTCGTCGGCCTCAACAAGGAGCCCCAGCAGGTCACGGACGACTGGCTGGCCACCCTGCACACCGGCAGCCCCATCGAGTTCCCGCAGATCCCCGGCAAGGTCGGCGACCCGGCCGGCATCGGCGGCGGCAACCTCAGCCAGACCGAGGACCGGGTCGGCATGGTGCTGCTCGGCCAGACCGGTTCCGGGCCGCAGCACTACGTCGTGCTGCCCGGCAAGGTCCAGCCGGTGTCGGATTTCACCGCCTGGCTGCTCATCAACTCGCCGCAGACCGACGCCCTCGACATGGACGGCAAGGCGACCACGGTCGACGCGGCCTCCTTCACCCCGGACTCCGCCACCTTCGGAGCCCAGTACCGCTGGCCCACCCGCAAGTCCGAGCAGGTCAACACGGTGACCGGCGGGGGCGCCCGGGACACCCTGTGCAGCGTGCTCAACCAGGTCGACGACAAGGGCCGTACGACGCTGACCACCTGGGCCGGTACGAAGTACCCGGCCGAGATCACCGCCGGCGGCACCAGCACGTACGTCACCCCGGGCAGTGGCCTGCTCTACACCCAGGTCCAGGGCAACCAGACCAAGCCCGACGGCTCGCTCTTCCTCGTCACCGACACCGGTCTGCGCTACGCGGTGCAGGCCAACGGCGACAGCGACGCGGCCCGCTCCGACATCGGCGCAGGGGAGCAGGACGGCAAGCAGACCGACGGCCGCCCGGAACCGAGCGAGGCGCAGACTCGTCTCGGCTACGAGAAGGTCACTCCGCTCCTCGTCCCCATCACCTGGTCGGAGTTCCTGTCCAAGGGGCCGAGGCTCGACACCAACAGCGCGCGTCAGCCGCAGGGTTCGTAAGGAGGTGGCAGTGGTGACGTACCGAACGGCGGCCCTGCTCACCGCCACGACACTCACCGGGATCCTCGCCGCATCGCCCGCGGTCGCGGCAGCGCCGCCGCACGACGTCTTCCTCGACGGCAGCGGCGAGTGCACCTTCCCGATGAAGAAGCAGATCGAGGGCATCCCCTGGTCGCTCCAGCGGGTCCTGCTCGACGAGCTCTGGCAGGACACCAAGGGCAAGGGTATCCGCGTCGCCGTCATCGACACGGGAGTCGACGACGTCAACCCGCAGCTCAAGACGGCGGTGGACGCCAAGGCGGGCAAGGACTACCTGAAGCCCGACAAGGAGAACCCGGGCGCCGGGGACGAGCAGCGCGGCAAGACCGACGGCACCGTCGACGAGGTCGGCCACGGCACCAAGGTCGCCGGCATCATCGCCGCCCGCCCCCGCTCCGGCACCGGCTTCGTCGGGCTCGCACCCGAGGCGACGATCATCCCGATCCGGCAGAACGACGAGAAGAACAGCGGGAAGTCCGACACGATGGCGCTGGCGATCGACCACGCTGTCGCCAAGGGCGCCCACGTCATCAACATCTCGCAGGACACCACGCAGGTCCAGGGCCCGGACTCCTCGATGGGCAAGGCGGTGGCCCGGGCTCTGGAGAAGAACGTCGTCGTCGTCGCCTCCGCGGGCAACGACGGCATGGACGGCAAGCTCAAGAGCACCTACCCCGCGGCCTTCCCCGGAGTGCTCGCCGTCGCCTCCTCCGACCGCAACAACGAACGGGCCCCGTTCTCGCAGTCCGGGACCATGGTGGGCATCGCGGCACCCGGCGTCGACATGGTCTCCACCGTCCCCGGCGGCGGCCAGTGCGTCGACAACGGCACCAGCTTCTCCGCCCCCTACGTCGCCGGCGTCGCCGCGCTGCTGCGCGCGAAGCACCCGGAGTGGAAGCCCGCCCAGGTCGTGGCCCGTATCGAGCAGACCGCCGTACGATCCGTCAACGGCCGCGACAACCACGTCGGTTGGGGCGTGGTCGACCCGGTCAAGGCGCTCGCCGACGCGCCCGAACCGCAGCCGATGGCGCCGACCGAGGACCCCGGGCCGCCGGCACCGCCGGCGCCCGAGGCGGCCCATCTGGCGGTCACGGAGACGCCTCAGGAGCGCACCGAACGGCTCGCCACCTACGCGCTGGGGATCGGGGGTGTGCTGGTGGCCGTGGTCGCCGGCACGGCCATCGTGATCCGTGACGGACGGCGGCGTCACGGGGCCGTCCGATGACCCGCAAAGGTCAAGTATCGGTTCAGTCCTTTGCAGTTGGAACTGTCGTACCAAATGGCTAGAGTGGCTGTCGGGGACACGGCAGAGCAGTGACCCAGCACGGGGGCGGCATCAAGAGATTCCCGTCCGAATCACGACCGGGAGGCCAGGCGGCAGGGACCGCCCGAGGCCACCGAAGGAAGAAGGGGCAAGATGTCGAAAGACCTGAACGTAACCAGTGCCGAACAGACGAAGCTCGCCGGCCGGATCCAGGACTTCCACGACGAGATCCAGGCCCGCATCACCTCGCTCAACGGCGTGGTCGACCGCATCCAGGCCGGCTGGCAGGGCGCGGCGCAGAAGGAGTTCGACCGGGTGCAGGGCGACCTGAACCTGCGCCTGAAGAACATGCGCGTCGAGCTCATCAAGCTCGAGGAGTTCATGCGGATGAGCGCCGACGGCTTCACGCAGGAAGAGGAGGAGCGCATCCGCGGCTTCCGGAAGATGGACGACACCAGCCAGGGCCAGAGCGCCATCCTCGGCATGGCCTGAGCCTCAGGGCCCGTCCTCTCCTTCCCGCCTTCGCGCATCTCTCACTCCAGGAGCCAAGAACATGACGACTGCCGTCAATTACGACACCGTGACGCAGGCGGCCGGCGACGTCCGCCTCACCGCCTCCCAGCTCTCCCAGAAGCTCTCCGACCTCATGCGCGACGTCAACCGCGTCGCCTCCAACTGGGAGGGTGAGGCGAAGACCGCCTACACGGAGAGCCAGGACCGCATCACCAAGGACCAGGCCGCCATCAACCAGGACCTGCAGCGGATCGCGCAGCTGCTCGACGAGTCCGTCGTCGGCTACCGCGACACCGACAAGGGCAACGCGGCCCGGTTCCGCATGATGATGTGAGACCCGGCGAACAAGCGTGAGGGGGTGGGCCCGGGCCGTGCGGGCCCCCCCCCCCCCGGGGAGCCCCGCCTCGGAACAGGCGCCCCCCCCCCCCCCATCGGCAGGCGGG